>CAZHEG010000181.1:0-2993 GCA_964531435.1 uncultured Oscillospiraceae bacterium
AGGCGTTTCCAAGCTTTGCCTTGGTCTGGCCCTCGAACTGGGCATCCGTCAGCTTTACGGAGATGATGGCGGTGATGCCCTCCCGGCAGTCCTCGCCGGAGACCTTGTCGTCACCCTTGATGATGCCGTTTTTCACGCCATAGGCGTTCAGAACACGGGTCAGAGCGGTCTTGAAGCCGGTCTCGTGCATGCCGCCCTCGGGGGTGCGCACGTCGTTGGCAAAGGACAGCAGGAATTCGTTGTAGCCGTCGTTATACTGCACGGCGATCTCGGCGGAGGCATCGCCCCTGGAGCCGGACATATAGATCACGTCGCCGTGGATGGGGGTCTTGTTCCGGTTGCACCACAGGGCAAATTCCCGGATGCCGCCCTCGTAGCACATGGTCTCCCCCACCGGAGCTTCGCCCCGGTCGTCGGTGATGGTGATGGAAAGGCCCGCGTTCAGGAAGGCCTCCTCCCGCATCCGCTCGTGGAGGATGTCGTAGTCGTACACCAGGGTGTCGAACATCTCGGGGTCGGGCTGGAAGGTGACCTCGGTGCCGGTCTTTTCCGTCCTGCCCACGATGGTCATTTCCTGGGTGATGGCACCCCGGGCGAATTTCATTTCATGGATCAGGCCGTTCTTGTGGACCCGGACCTGCATCCACTGGGACAGGGCGTTGACAACGGAGGCGCCAACGCCGTGGAGGCCGCCGGAGACCTTGTAGCCGCCGCCGCCGAACTTGCCGCCGGCATGGAGCACGGTGAAAACCACTTCCATGGCGGGCCGTCCGGTCTGGGGCTGGATATCCACGGGGATGCCGCGGCCGTCATCGGTGACGGTGATGGAGTTTCCGGGATTGATGGTCACGGTGATGTGGCGGCAGTATCCTGCCAGGGCCTCGTCGATGGAGTTATCCACGATCTCATACACCAGATGGTGCAGGCCGCTGGAGGAGGTGGAGCCGATATACATACCGGGGCGCTTACGGACCGCCTCCAGGCCCTCCAGGACCTGAATTTGAGATCCGCCGTATTCTTGTGTTACTTTCGTTTCGTCAGACATGGTTGTCCTCCTAATTTTAACTGCACCCCCTCGCCCCCCGCATTTATGAGGGGGGTGCCCCGCAGGGGCGGGGGAGTATCCATCAAATTCTCGCTTTTACTTCATGATCGATCACGGTGCAAACACCGTAAAAGTTTTTGTCTATATCTAAATTACAGAATCGGATCACCTTTAATCCGTATGATTCCAATTGCTTGGTTCTGGTTTCGTCTTTTATTTCACTTTCCGGGTCATAATGACCACCGCCGTCCAATTCAATGACCAGTTTGGCGCGAAAGCAATAGAAATCCGCGATATAGTTATCAATACATTTCTGCCGCTGGAAACGAATAGGATAATCTTTCAGAAAGCGGTACCATAATTTTCGTTCCCATGGAGTCATTTCTTTTCGCAGTTGTTTTGCACGGGGTTCATTAAATTTATTGTGTTTCATAACTCCCCCCGGCGCTTACGCGCCACCCCCCTCATAAATGCGGGGGGCAAGACTCCCCCCGCCCCTGCGGGGCACCCCCCTCGTAAACGCGGGGGGCAAGGCGTCTACCGTACTTGTCCTTTACATATCTCAATGGTCTTACCCAGCTTGGTAAACCTTCCGGGTTCGCAGCAGGTGATGAACACCTGGCCCGAGGTGATCTGGTTCAGCACGAAGTCCTGCCGGCCGGGATCCAGCTCGGAAAGAACATCGTCCAGCAGCAGCACCGGCTCCTCGCCGAATTCCCGGGCCATCAGCTCCCGCTGGGCCAGCTTCAGGCTGATGGCAGCGGTGCGGGTCTGGCCCTGGGAGCCATAGGATTTCAGGTCGATGCCGGAAAGGGCCACGGAAAAATCATCCTTGTGGGGGCCGGTGAGGCACTGGGCCGTTTCCAGCTCCGCCCGGTAGTGGCTGTCAAGGTGATCCAGCAGCTGTCCGGTCAGCTCCTTCACCGGGGCGAAGGGATCCGTTACCGTGGACACGGTCTTGTAAAGCAGGGAAAACTCCTCCGCTCCGCCGGAAAACTGGCCGTGGTATTTCGCCGCGGCTTTTCCCAGGGAGTCATAAAACCGGGCCCGGTAGCTGATGAGCAGGGCGCCCACCTGACACAGCCGGGTGTTGTATTCCGGCAGGATGTCCAGCAGCGCCGGCTGGTCGAAGTGATCCTTCAGGATCCGGTTTTTCTGATCCAGGATCCGGTTGTACTCCGTCAGGGCCGCGTCATAATTGGGCCGCAGCTGGCACAGGGCGTGATCTCCCAGCCGCCGCCGCTGGGCGGCTCCGGTTTTCAGCACCATCAGATCCTCGGGGCAAAAGAGCACCGCGGGCAGCACGCCCGCCACATCGCCGGCGGTTTTTTTCTTCGCGCCATTGCGCCAGATCTGCCGGGGCTTTGACCCACCGAACAAAACCCACCGGACGCTCTGCTGCCGCTCCTGGGAGAAAATATTTCCCTCCAGCTCGGCGTGATCCGCCCCAAAGCGGATCATCTCTCCGGTTTTCTGGGCCCGGAAGCTTTTTCCGCTTCCAAGGTAGGCGATGGCCTCCAGAAGATTGGTCTTGCCCTGGGCATTGTCCCCCACGATCAGGTTGACGCCGGGGTCAAACTCCAGCCGCAGTGCTTCATAATTGCGGAAGTCCCGCAGACGCAGCTCATTGAGGTTCATGGATGCAGATCAGGTAGGTTTCGCCGTCGAAGCTGAACTTGTCGCCGGGGCGGAGCTTCTTGCCGCGCATGGTGCAGACCTCGCCGTTGACGGTGACGTAGCCCTCCTGAATTTCATTTTTCGCGCTGCCGCCGCTGGGCACGATGTTTGCCAGCTTCATGGCGGACTCCAGCTTGATATATTCGGTGCTGATGACCAGCGGGGTGGAATTTTCCTTTTTCTTGACTACTACCTTCATAGATACTCCTACTATAATTGTAAATGTTTCGAATCAGAATGTCATTGCGAGGGCCGTCAGGCCCGTGGCAAT
>CAZHEG010000182.1:0-2989 GCA_964531435.1 uncultured Oscillospiraceae bacterium
TCAGGTGCCAGGAGATGGCCTCGCCCTCACGGTCCGGGTCAGTTGCCAGGTAGACGATATCCGCATCCTTCGATGCCTGCTTCAGTTCCTTGATGAGATCCGTTTTTCCCGCCACAGGGATATATTTGGGGGTAAAGTCGTGTTCCAAATCTACACCCATGGTACTCTTGGGCAGGTCCCGCAGGTGGCCCATGCTGGCCTTTACGGTGTAACCGGGTCCAAGATACTTGCCAATGGTCTTAGCCTTGGAAGGCGACTCCACAATAACGAGATTGGTAGTGCCCATGAATCAGTAACCTTTCATTTTAATGCTACGCGTTTTCCGGGAAGGCGGCGGACCACGCCCTTGATCTCCAGCATGGTCAGCACAGACAGCACCTTGCCCGCGGGAATACCCGCTTCGGCGATGACTTCGTCCACCAGCCGGCCCTCTTTTCCGATCATTTCAGCGATGGCTCGCTCCTGATCGTTCAGCCCCCGGAAAGTGTCATGTATGTCAATATACGGCCCAGACCCCGACTTGTCAATGATTATTTTTTCTTCTTTTTTGTCGGAAGCCTTCTTTTTAGTGGGAGATTTTGGCTTTTGGGCCACCTTTGGCTCCTGTTTTTCTCCGGTATCCGCGGCAGCCATTACTTCGTCCGTAAAGCCCGGTGCTTCCACCGGACGGTCATACCGGCGAACCTTTTCCGGGTACAGGGCAGCATACTCCCCTACCACATCCCAGCCGTTGGAAACGGCGATGGCACCGTCCCGCAGCAGGGCGTTGCTGCCGGCGCAGCTTTCCACATCGATGTTTCCGGGCACCACAAACACATCCCGGCCCTGCTCTCCGGCCTGCCGGGCAGTGATCAGGGCGCCGCTCTTCTTCGGTGCCTCCACCACGAGAACGCCGTTTGAAATGCCGCTCATGACCCGGTTGCGCTTGGGGAAATTCCACTTCACCGGCGGTGTGCCGGGAGGAAATTCAGACATCAGACAGCCGTACCGCTCCGTATCGGCAAAGAGGCCCCGGTTGCACAAGGGATATACAACGTCCACGCCGCAGCCCAGAACGCCTACCACTGTTCCGCCTGCGCTCAGCGCGCCGCTGATGGCCGCGCCGTCGATGCCGGCAGCAAGACCCGATACCACCACCGCGCCGCATTTTGCCATCTGGCTGCCCAGCCGCCGGGCGGCGTTCACGCCGTAGGCCGTAGCATCCCGGGTGCCCACCGCGGCAATGACCGGGGAACCGTCAAAGTCAGGAAGCCTTCCTTTATAATAGAGAACCACCGGCGGGTCGGAAATATTCTTCAGCCGCCCAGGATATGCCGCGTCGTGGAAGGTGCAGATCCGAATCTTCTTGGCGTCGCATTCCTTCAAAATGGCGTGGGCCTGCTTCAGGTTCTTATCCTTCAGGGCAGCAACGCCCTCCTCCGTCAGCCCCTCCACGGCGGCGAAGCTTTCACTCTCCGCGTAAAAGATATCCTCCGGGTCATGAAAATACCGCAGCAGTGCCAGCTTGTCCCGCTCATGCAGGTTCGGACGGGTGGCAAACCAGATCCAGTGCAGCAGCATATCTCATAACCTCTCTCTGTCTAAAGTATTTTTGTCCCTCCGGGGCTTCTTTATCCCCCGTGGTTTCCCATCTGCCACATCACGATGGTGGCCGCCACCGCCGCGTTCAGGGATTCGCAGCGGGGATTCATGGGAATGATCAGCTCTGCCCCGGCGTTTTCCAGGATCTCCTTCCGGACGCCCTGGCCTTCACTGCCGATGACGACGGCCATTTCATGGACAGGAGCCTTGCGAAGGTCCTGTGCCCGGTCGCTCAGGGCCGTCACCGCCACGCCTATTCCAGCCGCGGCGCAGGCGGCCTTTGCCTCCTCCCAGGTGGTGCGCACCGGAACCGTGCGGAACACCGCCCCCATGGAGGAACGGACCACCTTGTGGCTGTAAGGATCGGCGCAGCCCTCCAGCAGTGCCACGCTGATATCCAGGGCATCAGCGGTGCGCAGGATGGTGCCCAGATTGCCTGGGTCCTGAATGCCGTCCAGCAGCAGCATGCCCCGGCGGGGCACAAAGGGCTGCTCCTCCGGCAGGCGGCAGATAAACAGCGCGCCCTGGGGGCTCTGCATGGGAGAAACCGACTCCATCACATCCCCCGGCACCCGCACCACGCGGACACGGTCCGGAAGCTCCGCCTCCACGCCGTCGGAGAGGATGACCGTCTCCAGTCCCGGCCACCAGCGGACTGCCTCCTGCAGCAGCTTCGTTCCGTCCGCGACGAAAAGCCCGGTGTTTTCCCGTTCCTTCCGGGACTGCAGAAGCTTTCTTACCTGCTGCAGCAGGGGATTTTTTCGGGATGTTACACGTTCTTCAACCATCTTTGCACCTTCTCCATTCAGGCGATATTTTCTCAGTTTACCTTATATTATAACAAACGGGCGCGGTTTTCAATGGGTTGCGCGGTAAAAAATTCCCATCTGCCGCCTTGGCCAAATTTTTATTCCCTTCCTTTTTCTTCTCATTGACATATTCGTAGCAATCCGTTAAAATATACAAAGAATACGCCCACAGTGACGAAAGGAGATAGCAATATGTACCGTATCCTGGAGCTGAACCCTCAGCTGAAGAGCTACGCGGGAGACATCGACCTTCGGATGTTCCTCTACCGCGCGACCAAGAACCGTCTGCTGGAGCCCGGTCAGACCCTGAAGGATTTTGCCAACGCCCACAACTACTATGGCTTCCACCATGTAGACGGCGGCTGGATCTACCGTGAATGGGCCCCCAGCGCTTACCAGCTGTATCTGGAGGGCGATTTCAACAGCTGGAACCAGACCTCCCATCCCCTGACCAATATCGGAAACGGCAACTGGGAGCTGTATCTGCCCGGCGATGACGCCCTGTGGGAGGGCTGCAAGGTCAAGACCGTGGTGGATGCCAACCTGACCCGCACCGAGCACATCCCCCTGTATGCCCGCCGGGTGGTCCAGGACCCCAA
>CAZHEG010000183.1:0-2964 GCA_964531435.1 uncultured Oscillospiraceae bacterium
GGCACCTTCGGCGGCGGCATCCTGAACGGCGGCGAGGGCATCCGCATCATCCCCGAGGGCTATCCCGCTATGCAGCTGGTCATGCCCGTGGGCGGCTTCCTGGTGCTGGGCTGCGTTATCGCAGGCAGCCAGTGGCTGATCCAGAACATGGAGAAGAAGAATAAGAAGAAGGAGGCTGCCAAATAATGCAGATCTTAGGTATTATCATTGCCGCTCTGCTGAGCGAGAACTTCATCCTGGTCAAGTTCTACGGCATCTGCCCCTTCATGGGCGTTTCCAAGAAGATCGATACCGCCCTGGGCATGGGCATGGCTGTTACCTTCGTCATGGCGCTGGCGTCCGCCGCCTGCTGGCTGGTGAACCAGTACATGCTGATCCCCCTGAACCTGGGCTATATGCAGACCGTGGCATTCATTCTGGTCATTGCCTCCATCGTGCAGGTGGTGGAAATGTTCCTGAAGAAGGCCGTTCCCGCCCTGTATAAGGCACTGGGCGTGTTCCTGCCCCTGATCACCACCAACTGCGCCGTTCTGGGCGTGGTGCTGGTGAACGTGCAGGAGGGCTACAACTTCCTGATCAGCGTCATCAACGGCGCTGCGGGCGGCCTGGGCTTCACTCTGGCCATCGTGCTCTTTGCCTCTATCCGTGAGCGTGTGGACAAGGCTGAGCCCCCCAAGAGCTTCCAGGGTTTCCCCATTGCTCTGATCGCCGCCGGCCTGCTGGCTCTGGCCTTCACCGGCTTCTCCGGCCTGAGCATTTTCTAAGGAGGACGCAAGAATGGATATTTTGATTGCGATTCTGATCCTGGGCGGTCTGGGTCTGGCCTTCGGCCTGGTTCTGGCTGCCGCATCCAAGGTCTTCTACGTGGAGACCGACCCCCGTCTGGAAAAGCTGAATGAGTGCCTGCCCGGCGCCAACTGCGGCGGCTGTGGCTACCCCGGCTGCGGCGGCTACGCCGAAGCAGTCCTCAACGGCGAGGCTCCCATCGGCAAGTGCGCTTCCGGCGGCAACGAGTGCGCCCAGGCAATGGGCGAGATCATGGGCGTTAAGGCCGAGGCCGTCACCCGCAAGGTGGCCCTGGTCCGCTGCTCCGGCGAAAAGACCTACGACAAGGACGGCAACCTGACCAAGGGTGCCAAGACCAAGGCCAACTACGAAGGCTTTAAGGACTGCCTGGCTGCCTCCAAGGTGGGCGGCAGCGGCCCCCTGAGCTGCAAGTACGGCTGCCTGGGCTACGGCTCCTGCACCAAGGTTTGTAAGTACGGCGCCATCAAGGTGGTCAACGGCGTGGCAAAGGTGGACGAGGATCTGTGCGTGGGCTGTATGGCCTGTGCCAATGTCTGCCCCCGCAGCCTGATCGTTCCCGTTGAGCCCAACCGCAACGTGGTCATCGCCTGTAACTCCATGGCCAAGGGCGCTGTTACCACCCGTGGCTGTACCGTCGGCTGCATCGGCTGCGGTCTGTGCAAGAAGATCTGCCCCAATGACGCCATCACCGTTACCAACAACCTGGCTGTCATTGATTACAGCAAGTGTGACAACTGCGGCCTCTGCGCCACCGTCTGCCCCAAGAAGCTGATCAAGGATTCCAAGGTGGAGACCCTGCCCGATCCCGGCATCGTTACCTCCGCCAACGGCCCCGCCATCAAGGTTTGATCGAATAAGCGTAAGGGCGCGTCCATCACGGACGCGCCCTTTGTTCATTCTCTATCAAAACAGGCACGTCGCCGCCCTTTTGGGCGGCTCATCGCAATGACGTGGATATTTTTGGCGGGGTAGGCGGATGATATCCGCCCCTACACTGTTGCGAATTTCCAACAATGCTGTCATCCCGAGCGACCGAACGGGAGCCGAGGGATCTTGGCACCGATTTTACCGCAAATGTAACACTTCGCCATTGGCATGGGCATTGAGAGCATCCGCCCATGGGCCGCAGCCGAAAAAAGATCCCACGGTACTCCGTGGGATCCTGGGTTAGGTTTTCTTGATGAACTTCTCCCGGCATTTGGGGCAGGTGATGGAGATCTTGCCCTTTCCCCGGGGGACGCGAACCACCTGACGGCACTTGGGGCAGTCAAAATAGCGGTGCTGGCGGTCCTTAAACCGGTCCACCGTCATCAGGAATTTCCGGTTCTCCTGATAGCGCTTGTAGGTATTGCGGCTGAAGGTGCGGTACAGCGCCCAGATCATCAGCGCATAGTACAGAATCTGCAGCACGGCCTGGACCGCGGTGTTGCCGATGAACATACTGATGACCATTACAATGACGGCGGCCCACAGCAAACACATATTCAGCTTGTCGGTGCCATAGCGCCCCGCCATAAAATTACGAAACCATTGTCCGATTTTTTTCATAAATCGCTCACCTTTGATTGGAATACTACCATTATATTGCATTTTTCCAAGATTTCAACCACCCCGCGCCAATGTTAACGGATTGTTTTAATTTATTCCTAAGGCCGGGAGGGGTCCGGTGGAGGAATATTTGAAAAATTCCCCTAAAATGGTTGCGGCGGGGGAAATAATGATGTATAATTAGACTGTAAAAATACGGGCATGACCCGAAACACGGAGGTAATTTCCAATGTTCAATGCAATGATCGAAACTCTGAAGGCCAACCCCCGGAAGATCGTTTTCACTGAGGGCCATGACGCCCGTATTCTGGAGGCTACTGCCCGCCTGGTGGAGGGCGGCTTCCTGACCCCCATCCTCATCGGCAACGTTGAGACTGTCAAGCAGAATGCTGCCAAGGGCGGCTTCAACATCGAAGGCGTCGAGATCATCGATCCCGCCACCTACGAGGGCATGGATGCCATGGTCGAGACCATGGTCGCTCTGCGCAAGGGCAAGATGTCCGCTGAGGACTGCCACGCCGCTCTGCTGAAGGGCAACTATTTCGGCACCATGCTGGTGAAGATGGGCTACGCTGACTCCCTGCTGGGCGGCGCTACCTACTCCACCGC
>CAZHEG010000184.1:0-2924 GCA_964531435.1 uncultured Oscillospiraceae bacterium
CGAAGCTGCTGCGGAAAAATGAGGGCAGCATCTGCGGCGCCCAGATCTTCGGAAATGATCCCGAGATCATGGCCCAGGCCGCGGTCCTGGCCCTGGAGATCTCCGGCTGTGATTTTCTGGACATCAATATGGGCTGCCCTATGCCGAAGATCGCCAATTCCGGCGACGGCTGCGGTCTGATGCGTACCCCCGAGCTGGCGGCGGATATCGTCAAGGCGGTTGTGAAGGCGGTGGAGGTTCCCGTCACCGTGAAATGCCGCCTGGGCTGGGACAAGGGCAGCATCAACGTGCTTGATTTTGCCAAGCGGGTGGAGGACAGCGGCGCGTCCATGCTGACAGTCCACGGCCGGACCCGGGCCATGCTCTATTCCGGCGTGGCGGACTGGGACACCATCGCCAGGGTGAAGCAGGCCCTGTCCATCCCTGTGATCGCCAACGGTGATATCGTGGATGGAGCTTCCGCGGTGCGGTGCCTGAAGCGCACCGGGGCCGACGGCATCATGATCGGCCGGGCCACCTTCGGTGACCCCTGGATCTTTACAGAAGCCCGCGCCGCCATCGATGGCGTGGAAATTCCGGAGCGGCCCTGCCTGAAGGAGCGAATCGACGTGGCGGTGGAGCAGTTCCGCCTGGCGGAGCAGGACCATGGCGAGAAGATCGCCTGTCTGGAGGCGAGGAAGCATTTCGCCTGGTACTTACGGGGTGTATCCCACAGCGCTTATTACAAAAATCAGATCTCGTCTATGACCACCATGGAGGATATTTACCGCATTGCCAAGGATGTTGTGCGGGATTTGAAATAATTGTCTTGCATGAAAAGGACGCCGTTTCATACCCTAACCGAGAGGTGAATGGGATGAAGCGGCGTTTTTTGCGCGGTTGGTTTTGCGCGGTCCTTGCGGGACTGCTGGCAGTCCCGGTCCGGGCGGAACCCATCAAATGGGTGGATTTTCAGGTGCCCTACGAATCCATGAAGTACGCCCTGGACCGGGATATCGCCACATCGGAGCAGGAACAGCACATCAGCTGGATCGATATTCTTGCGCTGGCGGCCTGCCGGACAGGGGGGAAATGCGGCCTTGGGTCTGTTCGTCAGGCGGCGCAGGACCTGGCAGGGGACAAGGATTACCGGGATCTGAAATATTACGACTATTACCACCGGGCCTTTACAGCGGCCCTGGGCGGCCTGGTAGGGAGCTTTGCCATCGAGGTGGACGGCCAGTGGCAGGCCCACTATGGGCTGAAGGCGTTTTCGCCCATTGCCGCGGGATACGGTTACAGCCACTGCGACGATTTCGGCGTCAGCCGCAGCTTTGGTTTCCAGCGCAGGCACCTGGGCAATGACCTGATGGGCGCTTTGGGCACACCCATCGTGGCGGTGGAGGGCGGCGTGGTGGAGGCCATGGGCTGGAACCGTTACGGCGGCTGGCGCATCGGCATCCGCTCCTGCGATTCCATGCGGTATTACTACTATGCCCACCTGCAGAAGGACCATCCTTTTGTGCAGGGGCTGCAGGTTGGTGACATTGTTAACGCCGGGGATGTGATCGGCTTCATGGGCCGCACCGGGTATTCGGATACGGAGAATGTCAACAATATCGAAACGGTGCATCTGCATTTCGGTATCCAGCTGATCTTCGACGAGAGCCAGAAGGAATGCAACTCGGAGATTTGGATCGACGCCTATGATATTGTCCGCCTGCTCAGCGCCCACCGGGCTACGGTGGTAAAGACGGACAGCGGCTGGACACGAAAGTATGCCTACCGGGATCTGGATATCCGGGAATTGGGGGAATAGAGGGTAGAGATCCCGCTCTACCGGCGGTAGAGCGAATTCTCCCAAGGGGGAGATTGATTTTCAATTCCCTTTTGTGGTATGATGTGCCCAGTATGAAGAAAAGGAAAATGCACCATGTCGAAATCAGAAAAGCAAAAGCTGCGCTGGCTGCGGCTGGATAACGCGGCAAAGATCTATCCCGCCGCCCGGCGGCGGGACTGGAGCAGCATCTACCGCCAGTCTGTTACCCTGCGGGAGCCGGTGGATGTGCAGGTGCTGCAGTCGGCGCTGGAGGTAACGGTGAAGCGGTTCCCATCCATCGCCGCCCGGCTGCGCCGGGGCGCGTTCTGGTACTACCTGCAGCAGCTGGCCCAGGCCCCTGAGATCCGCAGCGAGAGCAGCTACCCCCTGACCCGCATGACCCGGGATGAGATCCGCCGCTGCGCTTTTCGGGTGGTGGTATTTGAAAACCGCATCGCTGTGGAATTTTTCCACTCCCTGACGGACGGCACCGGCGCGCTGGTCTTCCTCAAGTCCCTGACGGCGGAGTACATAGAGCAGCGCTACGGCGTTGCCATTCCCGCGGAGCGGGGGGTTCTGGACCGCAAGGAGGAGCCAAAGCCCGAAGAGCTGGAGGATAGCTTTCCCAAATACATGGCTCCTGTGGCGGCCAGCCGGCGGGACACCAACGCCTGGCGGATGAATGAGCAGGCGGAGCCCGGCGAATTTCTCCACCTGACCTGCTTCCGGGCCCCGGTGGAGGCGGTTCGCAAGGCCGCCCACGACTACGGCGTTACGGTAACGGTGTTCCTCAGCGCGGTGATGATGCGCGCTCTGGCGAATCTGCAGGCAGAAAAGGTGCCCTCCCCCAGGAAACGCAAACGAATCAAGGTGCTGATCCCGGTGAATCTGCGGCGGCTGTTCCCCAGCGAAACCCTGCGGAATTTCGCTCTGTACACCATTCCGGAGATCGATCCCCGCCTGGGGGATTACAGCCTGGAGGAGATCTGCCGGGTCGTGGAGCATAAGATGGGCATGGAGGTCACGGCAAAGCACATGTCCACCGTCATCGCCACCAACGTCCGGGATGAACAGAATATTGCGGTGCGGCTGCTGCCCCTGCCCATCAAGAATTTTGTGATGAAGG
>CAZHEG010000185.1:0-2911 GCA_964531435.1 uncultured Oscillospiraceae bacterium
AATCCGAAAAATTGGTCAAGGACGTGCATCCAGATATATTGCACGCTGATGGAGAACTCATATGCAAAAGAACTTGAGGGCTTTAAATGACCCCAACAATACTTAATCAACCCTATCTAGTAAGAGGGCTGGCAGTTTGGTATCAACCATTCTGCCAGCCCCTTTTTGTTCTATGTACAGGTCGCAATTACTTTATCTGCTTTGCTTGATAATCATGCCCACAATGAGGACATTTCGGATAATCGAAGTCATGCATTTCCCCACAATTCGGACATTCTTTCTGTGGCAGATCCTCTGACTGTTTCGGTGGCTTAAAACCGCCCTCTGGCATAATTAGTCCAACCACAAACAGAGGGACCCCAATAATCCAGCACAGAATGCAAAAACCCCAGAACGTAAAATCATCCACTAGGGTCATAACTGGGCCCAGCAGAATCAACAGGGCACCTGTAATCATCAACTTAATTGCTTTCATACATTATCCTCCTCATCAATTGCAATCGAAGCGGGACTAAAAAGCTCTGCCTCAAGCTCTTTTGCCTTATGGTAAAATGCATATCGAACATAGAATTGGGTTTGCTCCAGCATCGTTCCTAATTTTGCTGGTAAACCTGCTCCCATGGAGTTCTGGGTTAAATACGGGATTGCATTTTGTCGCAAACAATGCTCTAAGACACCAGACCAGACCGAGTCCTTCTCAGTAAGGAAGCAGTAGTCATCCGGTGTAGGCTCCTCAAGCCATCGTTTGTCGCAAATATGGCACCGGGTATTTCTAACTAAGACATGGCAATTGGGACAGTATCTCTCAATTGAAGCAATCTCGGTTTCATATCTTGTGAGGTAATCATCAAGGATGCGTTCAAGCGCTGCGGTCATAGGTTGGGCCTTGTCGTCTGCGTATCGTTCTAATCGTTCGTATATCAATCGATCAATGTAGTAGTTAATGAAGCGACCATCTTTTTTCTTTCGAGCCATGTGATCATCTCCTTTCGCAGCACATTAACAATACTATTCCTGCAATCAATATATCACATCCGAAATCAATTATCAACATAATTCAACATAATATTTTGTGAATGAGAGGGCTGGCAGCTTGGTATCGACCATTCTGCCAGCCCCTTTTTTAGAAGATATTTCGTTATTCATCCGGCGGGAGGAGCGGCGAGTGGATCAACCGCAAATATTTTTGCGCCATTTCCTCCGCAGGGGTGTCAAATCCCCGCGTATACCATTGAAGCAGCATGGAGATCTGGCCGGACATATAGAAAAGGAGAATATCCGAGTCGAATTTCACAGCATCCGTACCCAGCATGATCTCCAAATTTTTTTCTTCCTCCTGCACATAGCGTATGTAGCGCTTCAAAAACACCCACCCGAGATTGTTTTTCATAAGACTGTCCAAAAACGGCTTTTGGCTTTTCCAGAAGTTCAGGTTTGACAGATATGCCTGGACATTTTTGGCGTGACAGGGCAGTACACCGGCGGTATATAATGCTGCTTCGTTGATCTTTCGATCAACAACGGCGTTCAGGCAGTCGTCCTTGCTGGGGTAATAGTAATAGAAGGTCTTTCTGGCGATACCCAGCCGATTGCACAGCTCAGCCACCGTGATCCGCTGATAGGGTACGCTTCGCATCATTTCCAGCAGATGATCCCCGATCTGCATGCTCCTCTGGAGCTTTGCATCCATTATATCCATATTCGCCTCCGAAACATCGCGTTTCTTTCATTATACCGAAAGAAACCTGCGCCGTCAATTTCAGAAGGGCTTTTTGCACAAAAAACGTTCATTTCATTTTATCCCCAGTGTTACACATTCGGGAAGTTGGGCATTGAGCATATTCTGTGTAGAGGATTATAATAAATTTGACTATATCCTCACGGGAATCAGGTTTTCCCGATCATCGACACAAAAAAGGAGCCGATTTTTATGCGTCAAGTAATCAGTCTGAATACCAAGTGGGCCTTCTCCAAGGAGGCAGCTGCCGTTCCTGCTGCCATGCCCGAAAAGTGGCACTGGGTCAACCTGCCCCATACCTGGAACGCCATCGACGGTCAGGACGGCGGCGGTGACTACTACCGGGGCACCTGCTACTATGCCAAGACCATCGACAAGTTCGATCTGCCGGAAAGTGAGCGGTACTTCCTGGAAGTGAACGGTGCCAATTCCTCTGCCACCCTTTACTGGAACGGCAAGAAGGTCGCATCCCATGACGGCGGCTACTCCACCTGGCGTGTGGATGTCACCGGTGTGATGGAAAGCTCCAACCTCGTTGTTTTTGAGGTGGACAACTCCATCAACGACCGGGTCTATCCCCAGCATGCCGACTTTACCTTCTATGGCGGCCTGTACCGGGATGTGAACCTGGTCTGTGTGCCCGAGAGCCATTTCGAGCTGGAGTACTACGGCACCCCCGGCATCAAGGTCACGCCCATCATGGATGGCGAAAACGCCAATGTGGAAGTGGAGGTCTGGACCAAGAACGCCGAGGGCAAGAACCTGACTTACGTTCTGACCGATGCCGAGGGCAATGTGGTTGCTGAAACCACCACCTCCGACACGAAGGCCAGCTTTGTCATCGAAAACGTCCACAAGTGGCACGGCCGCAAGGATCCTTACCTGTACACCGCCACTGTCAAGCTGGGAGATCTGGATACCGTTTCCGCCCGCTTTGGCTGCCGCTCCTACGCCATCGATCCCGACCGGGGCTTCATCCTCAACGGCGAGGAATATCCCCTGCGGGGTGTTGCCCGCCATCAGGACTGGTGGGGCATCGGCAACGCCCTGCTGCCGGAGCATCACGAAAAGGATGCTGACCTGATCATGGAGGTGGGTGCCACCACCGTCCGCCTGGCGCACTACCAGCACAGCCAGTATTTCTATGACCTGTGCGACGAAAAGGGTCTGATT
>CAZHEG010000186.1:0-2910 GCA_964531435.1 uncultured Oscillospiraceae bacterium
CCCTGCATCTGCTGCCACTCCGGCTGCTTCAACTTCTCCTCCTCCAAGGGCCACTACAACACCCAGGACCTGTATGACACCATGCACCTGTCCCGCTGCGCCCTGAACGCCGAGACCATGCAGTCCACCAAGCACTACATCGCCCCGGCGAAGAAGATCAAGAACATCGCCGTCATCGGCGGCGGCATCGGCGGCATGGAGGCCGCTCTGGTCTGCGCCAAGCGGGGCCACAAGGTGACCCTGTACGAAAAGAGCGGTGTCCTGGGCGGCGTGTTCATCGCGGCTGCCGCTCCCAGCTTCAAGGAAAAGGACCGGGATCTCATCGCCTGGTACCGCCGGGAGATCACCAAGTACCCCATCGAGGTGAAGCTGAACACCCAGGTCACCGACATTGAAGCCCTGGGTGCCGACGAGGTCATCGTCGCCACCGGCGCCACCCCCAAGCGCATTCCCGTTCCCGGCGCGGAAACTGCCATCCAGGCCGTGGACTTCCTGCTGGGCAACGCAGAGGTGGGCGACCGGGTCACCATCATCGGCGGCGGCCTGACCGGCTGCGAGATCGCCCTGGAGCTGTACCTGCAGGGCAAGCATCCCACCATCGTGGAGATGCAGGACGACCTGATCACCACCCCCGGCGTCAGCCTGGCGAATACCAGCTATCTCCGCGATTTCTTTGCCGCCAACAAGGTTCCCGTCCATCTGCAGACCGGCCTGAAGGAGATTCGGGAGGGCCATGTGGTGGTGAGCGACAAGAACGGCACCGAATTCCCCATCGACACCGACTCCGTGATCCTGTCCGTGGGCTACAACAGCGCGCCCCTGGCTCCCAAGAGCCGGCACGTCCACCTGGTGGGCGACGCCAGCAAGGTGGGTAACCTGCGCAGCGTGATCTGGCAGGCCTGGGACGTTGCCATGAAACTGTAATAACCGGAGGAACCGCCATGAAAAAGCTGATCAGCCTGATCCTCGCTCTCTCCCTCTGCTTCACCCTCTTTGCCGCCTGCGGCGAGGGAAGCTCCGACGAAAGCACCGCCTCCACCACTGAGACCCCCTCCACCACCGCTCCCGACGAAGGCCCTGATGCCATGTACACCGGGCTGACCGCCCTGGAGCTGGTGCACATGATGGGCAACGGCACCAATCTGGGCAACACCATGGAAGCCTGCGACAGCAGCATCGGCAGCCTTTTCATGGATGATCCCAGCTACTATGAAACCACCTGGGGCCAGCCTGTGACCACCCAGGAAATGATCCAGGGCATGAAGGACGCGGGCTTTGACACTCTGCGCATCCCCGTGGCATGGATGACCAACGCCACGGACCTGGCCACCACCGGCGACTACACCATCAGCCAGGCATACCTGGCCCGGGTGAAGGAGATCGTGGACTACGCCTACAATGCCGACATGTTCGTCATCATCAATGACCACTGGGACGGCGGCTGGTACGGCATGTTCGGCTCCGAATCCCCCGAGACCCAGGCCCTGGCAATGGAAGCCTACATCGGCATGTGGAAGCAGATCGCCGAATACTTCGCCGATTATGACTACCACCTGATCTTCGAGGGTGCCAACGAGGAGCTGGGCGGCCGCTTCGATGAAAACTCCACCCTGTACTGCTCCGACTCCGTCATCTCCTACCTGACCGAGGACGAGCGCTACCAGCTGACCAACCGGATCAACCAGGCCTTCGTGGACACCGTCCGCGGCACCGGCGGCAACAACGCCAGCCGTTTCCTGCTGATCCCCGGATACAGCACCAACATCGCCCAGACCTGCGATGACCGCTTCGTGATGCCCAGCGATACCGCAGAAGACCGCCTGCTGATCTCCGTCCACTTCTACGATCCCTGGTCCTTCTGCGGCGACGGACAGAGCACCGTCAAGTGGGGCACCCAGGGCGATATCCAGACCATGATCGACACCCTTTCCAAGATGCAGAAATTCACCGACCAGGGCATCGGCGTGGTCATCGGCGAGTACGGCGTTCTCTACGCCACCGAGGTCCAGGAAAATACGGCGCTGTACCACCAGTGCTTCCTGTCCATCTGCGACCAGTACAACTTCACCTCCTGCCTGTGGGACTGCAGCGCCTTCTTCAACCGCCGCACTCTGACCATGGTGGATGAGCTGGCAGGCTACTACGCCGCCCACGATGTGGACGCCCACGCCCTGATGACCATCGAAGAAGAGGGCATCATGGGCCAGCGCCGCCTGAAGTCCGCCATCAGCGAGGCTCCCGAGAGCTTCCGTGAGGGCACCGTGGACGTTACCGATACCACCGTCATGGCCTGGATCATGTGGACCGACGGCAATTACAGCGAGCTGTACAGCGTCGGTGACACCTACAATCCCGACAAGATCGCCGAGGGTCTGGTGGACACCGTGACCGTCATTGACGGCGAGGGCACCTACACCGTGGCTCTGGATTTCTCCGGCACCGCAGCGGGCTGCTCCCCCAACGTTCAGTTCGCCGCCCTGGGCATCACCAACGGCGAGATCATCCATCCTGGCTGGTGCGTCGACATCCTGGAGGTCAAGATCAACGGCGAGGCAGTCGCCCTCACCGGCAAGCCCTACACCACCTCCGATGACAAGATCTGCACCCGCGTGAACCTGTACAACGAGTGGGTCACCGCCATTCCCGACAGCGCCCGCACCCTGGACGGCGACCTGACCGGCCTCACCCAGGTGCCCCTGGACCGGAATGCCGCCGGCATGGCCCAGATCCAGACCATCGAGATCACCTTCTACTACGGTCCCGCAGCAAACTGACCGCAATAAACCGGGGAGCACCGCTCCCCGGTTTGCTCAATATATGCACGTCATTGCGAGCCCCGAAGGGGCGTGGCAATAACGTGGATAGCTTTGGCGCGGCAGCGCCCTTGGCCCCCGCTTTTAAGAGGGGGCT
>CAZHEG010000187.1:0-2906 GCA_964531435.1 uncultured Oscillospiraceae bacterium
TTCAGATCCGCGTTCATCTGGGCCAGGGTCTTCTTGTCCAGGTTGAAGACCAGGCCGATGCCCACAAACTGCATGACGGCGGAGAATGCGTACAGACCGGCAACCAGCCAGCATGCTTTGTGTGCCATCTCAGCGGTCTGACCGGTGGTGCCCAGCTCGGAAACATAGCCCAGCACGCCCAGCAGAGCGATAACGATGGAGGGGCCAACACCCTGAGCCAGCTTACGGAAGAAGCTGTGCAGGGAGTAAACGGTGCCTTCCTCGCGCTTGCCGAACTTCCACTCGGAGTAGTCGATTGCGTCAGCCATCAGAGCCCAGGACACGCAGGTGTAAACGCCCATGCCCAGACCGAACAGCAGCAGGCCGACCATGTAGACAGGCAGAGCCAGTTCCATGGAGACAGTGGGGAACACCAGCATCACAGCGGCGCCAACCAGGGAGACGACGGTACCGGCGGTGGCAGCTTCCTTCTTGCCGAACTTGTTGACCAGCTTCTTGATGAAGGGCATGAACAGGAACATGGGCACGAAGCCGATCATCATAACGACGCCGGACAGCTGTGCATTCTTGAAGTAGGTGGCAAACATGATGGAGTTTGCGGTGGTAGCGGACTGCATGCCCAGGAACATACCCATAGCGGCAATGGTAGCACCCACGGCAGGACGGTTCTTCATGAAGTTGCCCATAGCCTGAAGCACATTGAACTTGGGAGCTTCCTCACCGGTCTTGACGGAGTACTCGTCAACACGGATGGTGATCTTTTTGATCATGAACAGGAAAGCGACAAAGCCGATCGCGCCCATCAGCAGGGCAGCCCAGAACACGACGTTGCCCTGCAGTTCCTGACCCAGCAGCTCGCCGTTGGCATCATAAACGTCCTTCCAGATCAGCATGGGGAGGATGATACCGGGCAGCATACCGCCGACCATACCACCCAGGGAACGCCAGGTGGACAGCTGAGCACGCTCGCCGGCGTCCTCAGTGACCAGGCTCATCATGGAGCCGTAGGGAACGTTAGCCATGGTGTAAGCAGCATCCCAAATGACGTAGCCGATGATAAACAGAGCAGCCTTGACAACGGTGGAAGCATTGGGGAAGGGCAGGAACACAGCCGCGCCGCCAACGATCAGACCGATTGCGCCGATCAGGATGTAGGTCTTAAACTTACCTCTTTTGTATCTTCTGGTGTCAGCGTCGATCATAGCGCCGATGAGGGGGTCATTGACTGCGTCCCAAATCTGCACCAGCAGCAGCAGAATGGACAGCAGACCGGTTTCGAGCGTCATGTAGGTCAGCCAGAAGGTCTGGACAGTGCCCTTCAGACCGAAGCTCATGTTGCAGCCAAAGTCACCGGCAGCATAGGCGACCTTGTCGGCCATGCCAAACTTGCGGTAACCCTTTTCGTCCAGCTGGACGGGTTTCTTTGCCATTTGTTTTTCCTCCTTAAAATTGGCCGACACGGGAATCTGTGCCAGCCTTATGAAAATATTATAGCTTATGAACAAATTATTAAGGAGTACCAAAATGCCACTTTTGTGACACGGGGCAACAAGTTGTTATGGAATAATTTGACTAACTTTAACAAAAAAATAACAATTCGATTAGGATACGGTAAATTTTTATAATTGTGCGGAGTAATGCCGGGTTTTTGGAAGAATTCCGCCGAAACAAACACAAATCGGTTGATTATTCGGGGAAATGTGATATAATCAGTAAAATAGGATCAGATCGGGGGTGCCTCATGTACAAGCTGTGTAAAACGGAACAGTCCGCACTGCGGCAGCGGGAGCTGGAGTTTGGCCTGCTGGAGGCCATGTCTGCCCGGCATTATGACGAGATCACCGTCAGCGACCTGTGCGACCGGATGGGCATTCCCCGCAAATCCTTCTACCGCTATTTCTCCGGCAAGGATGGCGCCCTTCACGCGCTGATCGACCACACCCTGATGGAATACGAAGGGCTGATCCTAAGGCCCGGTATCACCAAGCATGAGATCCACCAACAGCTTGAAAGGTTCTTCGGCTACTGGCAGGGACAAAAGCCACTGCTGGACGCGCTGGCCAGGAGCAATATGTGCGGTGTCCTCGTGGAGCGGGCCATTTCCATCGCACTGGGGGATGCGGAGCATACCCTGCAGGCAAGGGTGTCTCAGGAACGCATGGAGCTGGAGCACGCCATGATGTTCTCGGTCTGCGGGATGATGTCGATGATGGTGCAGTGGCACCACGACGGATATGCCTCTTCTGCCTGGCAGATGGCATCCATCGCCGTGCATATCATGACGAAGCCCCTGTGTGAAATGTAAAAAATGAGCTGTCATTGCGGTTTTGCAATGACAGCTTTTCATTCTCCGATATAGATGAACCGGGGGCCGTGGTAGCCCGGCTTATCCACCGTTTCCTCCCACATATGGGCGGGGCGGACCCAGAGACCGCCGTCACCGTAAAGAGCACGGTAGACCACCATGGGCTCCAGGGTCTCGGAGTGCTTCGCTATTTCAATCAGCTCATATTCGCCGCCCTTGAAGTGGCGGTATTTTCCGGGCTTCAGCACTGTGCCACCTCACAGATCCGGGAGACCGGCTCGGTATTTTCGTCGGAATTCCGGCCCAGCGCGCCGAAGATAAAGCTGAGCATGATAATGCCGGCCAGAAGCAGGATCAGATAGGGGAGATATGCTTCCTTGAAGATCTCCATGGGGGTCTTGCGCCGCCGGCGGGGTCTGCGCTCCTGGGGGAAAATATCGTCGTTCATAGGGGTCCCTGCCTTTCTTTTTTTCTATTATATCCCCGGAAAAGGGAAAATGCAAGCACTTGACAAATGAAGTGTGAGGTGGTAAAATCTCCAGTGTTATGGGCCTGTAGCGCAGCTGGGAGCGCATTACATTCGCATTGTAGGGGTCGGGAG
>CAZHEG010000188.1:0-2888 GCA_964531435.1 uncultured Oscillospiraceae bacterium
CGCTGTCGGAGTCGTAGCCCCAGATCTCATCCATCAGCTGCTGGCGGGTAAAGATGCGGCCGGGATAGGATGCCATTTTATAAAGCAGCATAAACTCCTTCTGGGGGAGCACCATGCTCTCTGTCCCGGTGGTCACCGTCAGGGAGTCGCACTCCATCACCGTACTGCCAATGGTCTGCCGCCGGTCGGAGATCATCTGGGCCCGGCGCAGCAGCGCCTGGACACGCAGTACCATTTCGTTGACATTGACGGGCTTGACCATGTAATCGTCGGAACCGGCCAGAAAACCGGTGCGCATATCGTCGAAGGCATCCCGGGCGGTGATCATCAGAACGGGAGTGGTGTTGCCCACGCCGCGCAGCTGGCGAACCAGCTCGTAGCCGTCCATTTCGGGCATCATGATGTCGGAGATCACCAGATCAAAATAGTCCCGGTCCATGGCATCCAGCGCCTGCTGACCGTTGCTGACACCCTTGACGGCGTAGCCATGCTTACTTAGAACGTGGGAAAACAGCTGCAGCAGCTCGCTGTCATCCTCTGCGATGAGTATTTTATGCATGCACGCAACTCCTTTCGGGTTTTGGTGGGGAAATTTAATTCCTGGTTGCTGCAAGCTTCCGGTTGCGCAGCAGGTACAGCACCAGAGAACACAGCATCATGGCGACGGACAGGCCGATAAGCAGGCCGGATGCCCACTCGGGAATGGAGATCCAGAGAATGTGCACCGCGATGGTGGTGTACAGCAGCACGGTGGTGACCTTTCCATGCCAGTCGGCGCTGGGCACGGTGCCGGAGCGGCGGATGGCATACAGGCCGGTAACGGCGGCGAGGATCTCCTTGATGACCATCAAAATGGCGGGCAGCAGCATGGCCGGGAACCGCTTGATCAGACACAGAAGGGCGGCGAACTGGGTCAGCTTGTCCGCAATGGGATCGAGAATCTTGCCGATGTCACTGATCATATTGAAGCGGCGGGCAATGAAGCCGTCCACGACATCTGTCAAGCCGGAGATCACCAGCACCAGCACCGCCGCGCCGTAGGCCTGCTGATTGGCGTACAGGTGGATGAACACAGGGATCAGAAGCAGCCGCACCAGTGACAGGAGGTTGGGAATGGTAATGATCTGATTTCTTTTCTGTTCGGTCATGGGGTAGCACTCCTTTTATGGATTGATGAATAGTATCATAACCGAAGAAATTAAACGGAATATCAATTCAAGTTCAACGATTGTTGAGAAAAGAGGAAGGGCGGTCAGAACCGCTCCTTCAGCTGGTCCCGCAGGGTCAGAAGCTGGCCCAGATCCTCCATCAGCTCGCCGTTTGCCATAAGGAAATATTCCGATGGCTTGCGGCAGCGGGGGTAGCCGCCGGACTTGTAGCGGTCGCTGACGATGGCGTAGCGCTCAATGGCCAGGTTCACGGCAGCCTCCCAGGGGAAATACAGCTGATCCGCGGCGTTTTCGCCCACCGCGCGCATCTTTTCCCGGTTGCTTCCAAGGCGCATCAGCACCCGGAACAGGCTCTGGGCGTTTTCTTCGGCAAGAAAACCGTTCACACCGTCGGTAATGCCCTCGGCGGCGCAGCTGCCCGAGATCAGCACCGAGGCCAGGCTGCAGGCCGCAGCCTCCCGGACCACCAGGCCATTGGTGTCAAAGGTGGAGGGGAAGAGGAACAGGTCCGCACGGCAGTACCAGGCCCGCAGGACATCCCGGTGGTGGATGGCGCCGGTAAAGATGCACTTGTCGGCAATGTTCCACTGGGCGGCGTAGTCCATGATCTCCTGCAGATCACTGCCCTTGCCGATGAACACCATCCGGAAATCCCGGTCGGCGGCCCGCATCCAGGAAAGGGCATCGATGATGAGCCGCAGGCCCTTGTACCACATCATCCGCCCGACAAACAGGTACACGGGGACACCCGCGGGCAGGTCATAGCCCTTCGTCACTTCCGCTACGGCTTCATCGGATATCCGGCCCAGGGGCATATCCACGCCGTTGGGCATGACGATATAATCCCCCTCGTAGCCCAGGGAGCGCAGATTTTCACCGGCACCCCGGCTGACGGTCCAGATCTCGTCGCAGGCGCGGATATTTTCCACCAGGATCTTTTTGCTGCCAGCCTGCAGGGTCTTGCTCCGCAGAACGTTGGCAATGTCGATGTCGAATTTGGTGTGGTAGGTCATGACCAGGGGCGCGTCCACGATCTGGCGCAGCTGGCGGCCCATCAGGGTGGAAACGATGGGGCAGTGGCTGTGGAGCACCGTTACGTTCTTATTTTCCAGGCGGCGGGCGATCTCCGGGGAGAAGGGAACGCCGGCCATGTAGCCGGTGAATTTTCGGGCATCGATGCTGGGGTAGCGCACCACGCCGTAGGGGTAGCCGCTGTCGTCAGCCTCCGGATGGTCCGGGGTGATGACCATGGCATTGCCGCCTTTGTCGGTGATGTTCTTTGCGTAGTTCATCACCGCGTTTGCAACGCCGTCAATAAAGGGCGGGAAGGAGTCGTTCAGCAGGCAGATGGTTTGGGGATTGTCCACAAGATCACAGCCTTTCAAAATTCTGGTAAATTGATTATGCCCGATAAATATAGCGGATATATGAACAAAGTCCAAAACCCCAAGGAATTGCTGCAATTCCTTGGGGTTTTGTGGTGCCGGTGACCGGACTCGAACCGGTACGCTGTCGCCAGCGGTGGATTTTGAGTCCACTACGTCTACCATTCCATCACACCGGCATTCACCCGAACATTATACACCATGTTCGGGGAAATAGCAAGAAAAACTTTACGGCGTTCCGGCGGGATTTAAACCTCCAGATAGCCCACCAGGACCTTCAGGGTGTTGTAAACGCCGTCGATGTGGCTGCGCTCATAGCCGTGGCTGGCGTAAA
>CAZHEG010000189.1:0-2869 GCA_964531435.1 uncultured Oscillospiraceae bacterium
CCTACCGCCTGATCCGCACCGTTTCCGGCGACACCTTCACCGAATCCCGGGAGGGCACTGCCTGCTACACGGGTTTCGGCGGCAGCGATCCCCAGGCCTACGTCTGCGAAACCGTATCCTACGGCAGCTACACCACCCAGTATATCGAATCCTACCTTTCCGGCGCGGCCTACGCCCGGGTCAACAATCAAAGCTTCACCTGCCGGCTGACCCCCGAGGAGTTCCTGGCCCTTCAGATCCCCGCCGTGCTGCTGGATGCCGCCCTCTACGGCACCGCCACAGCAGAGGAAGCTGACGGGCAGACCATCCTTACCTTTGCGGATGCGGCCGCCCCGGAAAGCTGGGCTGTCACCAGTCCCTACGCGGAGCTCACCGCCGCAAGCGGCACCGCCACATTGGATTCCTCCGGCAAGCTGACTGCCTCCTCCTACCGCGCGGAATACACCGTGCACAACGCGTCTTATATTCTGGAGGTCTCCACCACGGTGGAAACCCCCGCCTCCCTGGATCTTAGCAGCAAGCAGCCCGTATACCCCGAAAACTGCGCCACCCTTTCCGATCTTTCCATTCCCCGGTATCTCCTGGGGGTGGTGGGAGATGTCTACGATGCCGACTCCATAACCGCCACCTATACTGACACCCTGTACAGCAGCCTCTGCGCCATGCTGCGCACCCAGACCGGAAGCTACAACACCTACGGTGCGGGCAGCCGCTTCATGGCAGCCCTGTCCACCCAGGTCGCCGTTACCGATGCCGCGGGCATCACCACCACCAACACCCAGGATGCCTGGTTCCGTGACGGTGTATACAGTTACAGCTACAACGGCGGCGACCCCGTTACCGATTCCTCCGCCACCGCCGACAGCGTCCGCTCCGACTGCGAGGATGCCATTCTGTCCGTGCTGCTGACCTTTGATGCCATCTCCTCCGCGGAGCTTTCCTCCGACGGCGATTTCCTGTGCATCCAGGTCTCCGCCACCGAAAGCTATTCCAACAGCCTTTGCGCCGGAATTTGCGCCGTCCTCGGCATCGATCTGGACAGCTACGCCGACTCTTACAGCACGGAGGTTACCGGAAGCTACGTTACCATCAACGTCCATACCGGCCTGCCCACCGCAATGGGCATGTATCTGAGCCGCACCCATGTGAAGGACGGCGTTTCCTACAGCCTTGTTTATCAGCTGGATCAGGCCATCTCCATTCCCAGCTCCACCGCCTACGAAACCATTACCGGTGAAGAACCTGACACCACCACTGCTCACACCGCAGCCCCCCTGTTCTACCAGGTCACCGCGGAGGACGGCACCGTGCTGTGGCTGCTGGGCACCACCTACTACGGCGACGGCCATGCTTCTCTTCCCGAGGCGGTCACCTCCGCCTTTGCGGGAGCAGACGCGCTGGCGGTGGAATATGACATCAGCGGCTTCGAGGAGCTTCTGATCACAGACACCACCCTCCAGAGCCAGATCGTCAGTGCTTACTATTATACCGGCGGAACCACCCAGGACAATCTTACCGCCGAGCTTTACGCCCGGGCCTATCCCCTTCTGCTTGCCACCGGCTGCAACAGCTACTCCAGCAGCTACATGAAGGTGGTAATCTGGCAGAACCTGATCGAGGACCTCTACCTGCAGCAGGGCTCTTCCCTCACCGCCGCCCGAAGCGTTGACCTGCAGCTGCTGAACGCCGCAAAGGAACAGGAAAAGCCCATCTATGAGATCGAATCCGGCTTAAGCCAGGTGCAGATGCTGACAGGCTATTCCTCCGAGCTTCAGTCCTGGCTGCTGGAAAAGCTGATGGATCAGGGCATGATCGGCTACTGCCGGGATGCCGAAGCGGAGTATGCGCTGTGGTGCGCCGGCGACGAAGCGGGCCTGCTGGAGCTGATTGGCGAGGATACCTCCTCCATGACGGAAGAGGAGCTGGCCCTGTACAATGAGTACTACTCCACTGTTTTCACCAAGCGCAACGCCGCCATGCTCAAGGCTGCCAAAAAATATCTAAGCAGCGGAGAGAATGTATTCTGTGCGGTAAATGTCTATCACCTGCTGGGGGAGGACGGCCTCATCGAAGCCCTCCGCTCCGCCGGCTACACGGTAGAGCTGGTAGAATACAACTAAACAGCACCGGGCGCGTCGATAGATAGACGCGCCCGGCCTTTTTTATTGCTCCAGGGAAATGCCCACCACCCCCGCAAACCCCGGGGCGAAGTACTCCGGCACCACCACCCGGCTTTCCCCGGGCCGCAGATCCGCATCTACCCAGTGGAGTTCCCCGCCGATGTATATCTTCGCCGACGGCTCATAATATTTATAGAAGATCCGCACCCGCACCGCCCGGCCCGTTTCATTGGTGATCCGCAGTCCCGGCCCTTCCGGTTCCGCCCGGATGCCATCCGCCTCCAGATCCCCGGGAATGACCGTAACGCACCGCGCATCCTCCAATTCGCCGCCGGAATAGGCATCTCCACCCCGGGCGGGCACCACCGCCGTCGCCCCCGGGGGAAGATAGGAAAATTCAAAATCCAGCCGCTGCCCCCGGTATTGCCCGGCAATGTGGCCATAGCGGATGCCCACCGCTCCGGTATTGGTCACCACCAGCGCCGCCACATCCGCCAGCGTTTCCCCGCCGGCCAAGGGGCCGCCGCAGCCCACCAGTCCGCCGCAAACCAGTGTGGTGTAGCGAAGGGGCTTCTCCTGCGCCACGGTTTCCTCCGGTTCGGCAGACCGCTTGGCTCCCCCGCGGATCCCCACCCCAAGGCTAAGGAGTAAGATCACCGCCAATGTTATCCAGGCCACCCTCATATGCCGCTCTCCCCTTTCACCGCTGGATTATACGAAATGGGCCCTGGCCCTTTCAAGGGAAACGC
>CAZHEG010000190.1:0-2862 GCA_964531435.1 uncultured Oscillospiraceae bacterium
CTTTAAGGACCAGGAGGCAGTGGAGGAGCTTCGTGCCCTGAAGCCCGATGTCTGCGCCGTGGTGGCCTATGGCCGCATCCTGCCCCAGAAGGTACTGGATGTTCCCACCAAGGGCTGCATCAATATCCATGCCAGCGTTCTGCCCAAGTACCGTGGCTCCGCGCCCTACCAGTGGGCGGTGCTGGACGGCCTGGAGGAGACCGGCGTTACCGCCATGTACCTCTGCCGGGAAATGGACGCCGGAGATATCATTGACGTTTCCAAGACGCCCATCGGTGAAAACGAGACCGCGGGCGAGCTGCTGGACCGGCTGGCGGTGCTGGGCGCCGACCTGCTGAGCAAGACCCTGGGCCGCATGGCGGCAGGGGAGGTGGAGCGGACCGCTCAGGACGAGAGCCAGGTCAGCTACGCGCCTATGCTGGATAAGACCATGTGTCCCATCGACTGGACAAAGACTGCCCGGCAGGTCCATGACCATGTCCGGGGTCTGCATCCCTGGCCCGTTGCCACGGCTGAGCTGTCGGGCACCCGGTTCAAGATCCATTCCACCGTGGTCGCCGAAGGCTCCGGCGCGCCGGGAACCATTCTGGGCCTGACCAAAACCGGTCTGGTCGTTGCCTGCGGCGAAGGTGCCGTTGAGATCCGGCAGCTTCAGGCAGAGGGCGGCAAGCGGATGGCGGCACTGGACTACTTCCGGGGCCACCCCCTGGAGCTCTGATCATGGGCGCCAGAGAAACTGCCCTGACGGTACTGCTGGCGGTGCGCCGGGAGGGCGCCTGGTCCAACGGTGTGCTGAAGGAGTACATCGCCCGGGACAAGCTGGACCGCCGGGATGCCGCGCTGGCCACCCGGCTGTGCTACGGCGTTCTGCAGAACCGGAACAAGCTGGACTTTTATCTGGCCCAGCTGCTCACCGGCAAGGTGCGGGACCTGCACCCCGGTGTGCGGGATATATTGCATTTGGGCCTGTACCAGATTTATGAATTGGACAAGATCCCTGCCTCTGCCGCGGTGAACGAATCCGTGGCCCTGGCGAAAAAATACTGCAAAAAGCAAAGCTATGCCCCCGGCCTGGTCAACGCCGTTCTGCGAAAGGCCCATGACACCAAGGGGAAGCTGGCGGAGCCCAGATCCTACGTGGACAAATACAGCCACCCCCAGAAGCTGGTGGATCTGTTAAAGGAGAATGTGGGCAAGGAGCGGCTGGAAGGTATGCTCATTGCCGACAATGCCATGCCTGAAACCACCGTCCAGGTCAACACCCTGAAAACCAATGGGCCGGAGCTGACCGCGCTGCTGACCGCTGAGGGAGTGGACGTGCATCCCCATGGCTGGATGGAAAACTGCCTGGTGATCTCCGCCACCGGAAATTTGGAAAAGCTGCCCGCCTTTCAAAGGGGCCTCTTCTATGTGCAGGACCCGGCGGCAAAGCTCAGCGTTCATTGCGCTCAGCTGAAGGCCGGGATGCGGGTGCTGGATTGCTGCGCCGCCCCCGGCGGCAAAAGCTTCGCCGCCGCTATGGCGATGGATGGCCAGGGCAGCATCACCTCCTGCGACGTTCATGCCCACAAAACCGGGCTGATCGAAAACGGCGCGAAGCGCCTGGGCATCTCCATCCTCACTGCCCGGCAGCAGGATGCCACCCAATTCGTCCCGGAGTGGGAAGGCGGCATGGACGCGGTGATCTGCGATGTTCCCTGCTCCGGCTACGGCATCATCCGCAAAAAGCCGGACATCCGGGAAAAGGACCCGGACACCATGGGAGAGCTTCCTGAACTGCAGCTTCAGATCCTGAAAAATCAGGCCCGGTACGTAAAGCCGGGGGGTGTGCTGCTGTACTCCACCTGTACGGTGCTGCGTCGGGAGAATGAGGATGTTGTGGCTGCGTTCCTGGCAGAAAACAGCGGCTACTGCTTGGAAAAGCTGCCCCTTCCCGGTGTTTTCCCGGGAAATGAAACCGGAATGCTGACCCTGGTGCCGGGAGAATATGACACCGATGGCTTCTTTATTGCGCGACTGCGGAGGAAAGTATGACCGTGAACCTGAAATCCATGACCATATCGGAGATCGGCAGTGTGCTGAAGGAAATGGGCCAGCCCGCCTTCCGGGCAAAGCAGGTTTTCTCCTGGCTCCATAAAGGTGTGCGCAGCTATGAGGAGATGACCAATCTGCCCAAGTCACTGCGGGACGTTCTGGCGGAAAAGTATCCCATCAACGCGCCGGAGGTGGTCCGCAAGCAGGAATCCCAGCGGGACGGCACCATCAAATATCTGTGGCGGCTCTCCGACGGCAACTGCGTGGAGACCGTGCTGATGCGCTACCATTACGGCAATACCGTATGCATCTCCACTGAGGTGGGCTGCGCCATGGGCTGCGCCTTCTGCGCTTCCACCATCGGCGGCCTGGTCCGGCGGCTGGAGCCCTACGAAATGCTGGACGAGGTGCTCTTCACCCAGATCGACTCCGGCCTGCCCATTTCCCACATCGTGCTGATGGGAATTGGCGAGCCGCTGGATAATTTTGATAATGTGATGCGGTTTTTAGAGCTGGTGAACAGCGAGGAGGGCATGAACATTTCCATGCGCCACATCAGCCTGTCCACCTGCGGCCTGGTGCCGAAGATCGACGCTCTGGCGCAGAAAAAGCTGCAGCTGAGCCTGGCGATCTCTCTTCACGGCCCCAATGATGAGATCCGGGGCAGGATCATGCCGGTGAACCGGGCATATCCCATCGATGTGCTGCTGGATGCCTGCCGGCGTTACTATCAGGCAACGTCCCGGCGCATTCATTTTGAATATGCCATGATCGACGGAGTCAACGACTCCCGGGAGCATGCCAAAGAGCTGCTGCGGCGGCTGAAGG
>CAZHEG010000191.1:0-2859 GCA_964531435.1 uncultured Oscillospiraceae bacterium
TTGCCGATGGCCATTTCCAGAGCCTCGGTCAGCTTCAGGAAACGCTCGTAGGCGGGCTGATCGCCGGAGATGTAGCTCTCGTCGATGCCGCAGGAGCGCATCATACGCCACTTGTAGTGGTCACCAAAGTAGCTGCCGTCGGGGTTCTTGCCGCCCAGCCACACTTCGACGATGTTGTTGAAGCGGCGGTCCTCGTAGATCTCACGGGGATTCAGGTGGCAGTGGTAGTCACACAGGGGGAGGCTCGCGGCATAGTCATGGTACAGGTGCTTCGCAGTTTCGGTTTCCAGGATAAAATCCTTGTCCATAAAGGTTTTCATTTGGCAAACTCCTTTGCATAGTATGATAAGCATATTATACCGCATCAACCGAAAAAAGCAAGAGGACGATTGACCGAATCTTAGCCGCCTGTTTTGCGCAATATGACGGTTCGGGGCGCAAAAAGCCACCCGAACAGATCCGTCCGGGTGGCTGGTGGAAATGGAGTTTACCGGGGCGGCAGGACATACCGCTCGTGGCTTCGGGGGGCAGGGCGGGCGTGAACGCCGGATACCAGTCCCAGCATGGCGTAGGTGGTAACGATGGAGCTGCCGCCGTAGCTCACCAGGGGCAGCGTCAGGCCGATAACGGGGGTAACGCCGATGCACATGCCCACGTTCAGAATGATCTGGAACAGCAGGGCGGAGGCGGCGCCGAAGCAGATCATGCGGCGCATATAATCGTGGCTTTGCCGTCCCACCCAGATGCACCGCACCACAATGGCGATCAGCAGTGCCAGCACCAGTACGCAGCCCACATAGCCCAGTTCCTCGCCGATGGAGGAGAAAATGTAGTCCGTGTGCTGGGCAAACAGGGAACCGGACTGGGTACGGCTGCCGCTGAACAGGCCCTGACCGGTAAGACCGCCGCCGGTGAGGGATTTCAGACTCTGGGAGGTGTGCCAGCCCTCATCGAGACCCAGGGGGTCGATCTCATCGGGCATGAAAACGTAAAGGATGCGGTCCTTCTGCTCCTGGGTCATGACGTTGTTCCAGAAGATGGGGCCGGCGACAGCCAGACACCCGCCGCCCACGGCGAACCAGATCAGCTTGATGCCGCCGCAGAAGGCCATGCCCACAAAGATGCAGGCGAAGATCAGCGTCACGCCCAGGTCGCTGGAGATGACCATGTTCAGCATCACGACGATGCCCAGGTGGGCCGCCATATGCATCACCGACGGGATGCTGGAAAGGCGGCTTTGGTGGGAGGACATGACCGAGGCCATGATCAGAATATAGAAGATCTTGCAGATCTCAGCGGGCTGGATGTTGATGGGCAGGAAGGGGAAGTCCAGCCAGCTTCGGTTGCCGGTGCCGTTGTCGGTGCCGAAGGGGGTGATCAGAAGCAGCAGCAGGCCCACGTTGAAGATGACGAACCAGGTGCGGTGCTCGTTGAAGAACTCCGCGTCGATGGAGCTCATAATGGCGTACAGGATCACGCCCAGCAGCGCGGCAAAAATGTGGATCACCACATAACGGGTGGAGCCGCCGAATTTGGCGGCGTTGGTGACGCTGGCCATCACCAGGGTGCTGAAGGCGGAGGTGGCCAGACACAGGATCAGCAGGACCATATCGCCTTTGCGGAAAAAGTTTTTCAGTTCGCGGAAGAAATCAGACACAGCCCCGCCTCCTTTCTATCGAATTATTTTACCATTGATCACCGCAAAAGTAAAGACGGGAATTGTAACAGGGGTGTAAATTCCTGGGCAATGCCCTTCGTGACAAAAATCCTCCCTGCGGATGAAGCCGCAGGGAGGAGATGTATATTGGGCTTATGCCAGGTAGATGGCCTTGCAGGCCAGCATGGTCTCGTAGCAGTCCAGCTTGGAGACCAGCTCCATGGGAGCGTGCATGCACAGCACGGGCACGCCTGCGTCCACGGTGACGATGTTGCGGTTTGCCATGTAAGCGGCAACGGTGCCGCCGCCGCCCTGATCCACCTTGCCCAGGGTAGCGATCTGCCAGATGACGCCGGCATTTTCCAGAGTGGTGCGGACGTGGCCCATGGCCTCGGCGGAGGCATCGGAAGCGCCGCCCTTGCCCCGGGAGCCGGTGTACTTGCAGATGGCAACGCCGTAATTCAGCTGGGAATTGTTGCGGCGGTCGCAGGTCTCGGCAAAGTTGGGGTCGAAGGCGTTGGAAACGTCGGCGGACAGGCAGAAGGAATTGGCGAAGCACTCGTAGAGGTTCACGCCCTGGCCGTCGCACAGGATGCCCATGAAGTACTCAAAGGCCTCGCTCTGCATACCGGAGATGCCCACGGAGCCGATCTCCTCCTTGTCAGCCAGGATGCAAACGGCGGTCTTGGTGGGGGTGCCGATGTTCCACAGGGCTTCCAGCTCTGCGTAGGCGCAGACCCGGTCGTCGTGACCGTAGGCGCCGATCAGGCTGCGGTCCAGACCCACCTCCCGCGCCTTGCCGGCGGGGACGATGGTCAGCTCGGCGGACAGGAAATCGCTTTCGATCATGCCGTACTTCTCGTTCAGCAGCTTCATGATGTGCAGCTTCACCAGGTCGCTGCCCTCGCCCTCCAGGGGCTCGGTGCCCAGGATGACATTCAGCTGCTCGCCGGCGATGGCCTGGGCGGCGGTCTTCTGCATCTGGTCGCCGGACAGGTGGATCAGCAGGTCGGAGATCACCAGGACGGGATCGCTGTCGTCCTCGCCGATGGTGACGGTGACCACACTGCCGTCCTTCTTGTACACCACGCCGTGGAGCGCCAGGGGAATGGTGACCCACTGGTACTTCTTGATGCCGCCGTAGTAATGGGTCTTGAAGTAGGCGATCTCGGAGTCCTCGTACAGGGGATTGGGCTTCAGGT
>CAZHEG010000192.1:0-2849 GCA_964531435.1 uncultured Oscillospiraceae bacterium
TTACACAGGGGAGGCTTTGGCGCGGAGCAATAACTGCACTTCTTCGACAAGCTGACAGGGGCGCGTTGCATAACGCGCCCCTGTGTCATATTCAAAAAGGTCAGGGCAGCAGGTCTTTTCTGCGCCGGATCAGGGCCACGGTGCCCAGGCCGCAGGCTGCCATCACCGCCACCACGACGGCCACGGGGTCCCCGGTCTTGGGGGGATTGGGATCGGCGATGCCCCAGTACTCCTCCACGGAAGCCACAAAGCTCCTCAGGATACGCCGGGCAGCGGCAGAGTCGCTGCCCGTGAGCTCGACGGAAAATACCGCGTCCGGAAACGCTTCAGTCGCACCCGGTAAAATATCACCGAACATAGATCTGGGGAAATTCTCCATCACATAATTCTGCACCTGCTGGGATTCCTGGGCGAGGGTGCGGATAAAGTCCGTGGGATCATGGAAAAAATATACGCCTATATCACAATTGATGCCATAAGCCTCCGCTTCACCAACTTCTTCCGATGCATAAAGTTGGAAAAGCTCGGTCAGCTCTTCATAGGGCAGCTCATCCGCACGGACGTCCATGGCCGCGCAGGAAAATACACATACCACGATGGCTAATACACTCAGCCAGGATAATACTCTTTTCATACATTAATCCTCCGTATCTTCAGTTTTTTATTTCCTTGCCAATTCAATTATAGCCCGCGCACGTCCCCATGTCAAGGATTTTCGTCGTCCGCAAAAAAACAGTTGCCTGATGCAGAACATACCCGGTCTTATGGCGGATGCCGCCGGCAGGCCGTACACCTTGAATGTAAATTATTCGCAAGGCCAGGCCCCCATCTTTTGTGCACGATTTCCATTGACACTTTTTCAGCCTTATGATATAATTTTCGGGATATGTTGAATAACTCCGCCCAGGCGGTGAAAGGAGACTACTATGACTATGCAGAACAAGAACAACAACGTATTTTCCGCATTTTCTCCGAGTGTTCGTGTTTCTGTTATGGAGCGTCTGTCATCTGTTGACCTTTGTGCGTTCAATTCTTCCGAATACGCTGTTTTTCCCGGCTTTTGCGATGTGCATGTGCATTTCCGTGAGCCGGGTTTTTCTTATAAGGAGACCATCCTTTCCGGTTCTCTGGCTGCCGCCCACGGCGGCTACACAGCGGTCTGCACCATGCCCAACCTTGACCCCGTTCCTGACAGCAAGGCGCACCTGAAGCAGCAGCTGGACCTGATCCGCCACGACGGAATGATCCACATTTACCCCTACGGCGCCATCACCGTGGGCGAAAAGGGCGAGGCTCTGGCAGACCTGAAGGGCATGGCCCCCAATGTGATCGGCTTCTCGGACGACGGCAAGGGCGTTCAGGACCCCGCAATGATGAAGACCGCCATGCTCAAGGCAAAGCAGCTGGGCAAGCTGATCGTCGCCCACTGCGAGGACAATTCCCTCCTCAACGGCGGCTACATCCACGACGGTGAATACGCCCGGGCCAACAGCCACCGGGGCATCTGCAGCGAAAGCGAATGGGGCCCCATCAAGCGGGATCTGGAGCTGGTGAAGCAGACGGGCTGCGCATACCACATCTGCCACATCTCCACCAAGGAGAGCGTGGAGCTGATCCGCCAGGCGAAGAAGGAAGGCCTGAACGTCACCTGCGAAACTGCCCCCCACTACCTCATTATGGATGACAGCTACCTGCAGGAGGACGGAAAATTCAAGATGAACCCGCCCCTTCGCTCTCCCGAGGACCGGGAGGCCCTGATCGAAGGACTGAAGGACGGCACCATCGATATGATCGCCACCGACCACGCCCCCCACTCCGCCGAGGAAAAGAGCAAGGGTCTGGACGGCAGCAGCTTCGGCATCGTGGGAATCGAGACCGCATTCCCGCTGATGTACACCTATCTGGTAAAAGAAGGCATCATCACCATGGACCGGCTGCTGCAGCTGATGGTCACGAACCCCCGCAAGCGGTTCGGCATCAGTCTGGGCTGCGACTTCTCCATTTGGGACATGAAGCAGAGCTACATCATTGAGCCCCAGGAGCAGTTCCAGTCCATGGGACACTCCACCCCCTTCGAGGGCTGGCGTGTCTGGGGCCGCTGCCTGGCTACCGTCTGCGACGGCAAGCTGGTTTGGCTCGACAAGGTAAGAAAGTAAATTTCTTCCGATTCGGATAAGACTTTACCCCAACGAAACACAAATCGAAAGGAGTAAATATGAAACAATCCATCTTCACCATACTCAGCAACACCGCGCTGACGGACTCCGTCTACAAAATGGTCCTCGCCGGTGATACATCCCATATCACAAACTGCGGCCAGTTCGTCAACATTCAGCTGGACGGCATGTTCCTGCGGCGGCCCATCTCTGTCTGCGATTACGACGGCGAGACCCTGACCATTGTCTACAAGGTGGTGGGCAAGGGCACCAAGGCCATGTCCGCCATGGCACCCGGCAAGGAGCTGGATATTCTGACCGGCCTGGGCAACGGCTACGACCTGAGCGTTTCCGGCGGCAAGCCGGTGCTTCTGGGCGGCGGTGTCGGCGTTCCGCCCATGTACAACCTGGCGAAGAAGCTGGCTGCGCAGGGCAAGACCGTTTCCGTCATCCTCGGCTTCAACACCAAGAGCGAAGTATTCTATGAGGAAGAGTTCAAGGCCCTGGGCTGCCACGTGACGGTATGCACCGCTGACGGCAGCTACGGCGTCAAGGGCTTTGCCACCACGCCCCTGGAAGGCCTGGACTACACTTATTTCTACACCTGCGGCCCGGAGCCCATGCTGAAGGCCGTGTATAAGGCAACCACCACCTCCGGCCAGATGAGCTTCGAGGAGCGGATGGGCTGCGGCT
>CAZHEG010000193.1:0-2839 GCA_964531435.1 uncultured Oscillospiraceae bacterium
AGCCATAGAGCGTCAGCACTTTTTCTATTACTTCTATTTCAACGGTCTTTTCCATGGTTGCCTCCAAAATAAAAAACGGCGCAAGCCCGTGCCTGCGCCATAAACATACACCTTTGCCCCGCCTTCACCGGGCGAGGGAATCAGGAGCAAGGCAGACTGTATCGGCGCGAACAGCGGCAGAACACTTCATAAATATTGCTCCTTTCTTGTTGATCTGAAGCTATTATAATACCCTGGGAAGGAATTGTCAATGCGTCCCTTTGCCATGAGATAACGCCCGGGATTTTGCCGAAACCGGTTGCAAATTCCGCCGTGATTTGATAGGATAGGGACAGGTGATCGAAAAATGAAGATTATTTATTTGGATGATGATATCGTGGTCTGCGTGAAGCCTGCCCGGGTGCTGTCTACGGATGAGCCCGGCGGGCTGCCGGATCTATTGCGGGAAGCGGTGGGGACAAAGGATTTTCGCACCGTCCACCGGCTTGACCGTGTGGTCTCGGGGCTGATGGTGCTGGCCCGAAATCCGGCAGCGGCATCGGAGCTTTCCCGCCAGGTGCGGGAGGACGGGTTCGGGAAGGAATACCTTGCCGTGGTCCATGGCGCGCCCCAGGGCGGCACCCTGACGGACCTTCTGGTCCGGGACAAGGCCCGGCGGATGACCCTTGTGGCCCCGGAGCCGGGGAAGGGCGTGCAGGAGGCGGTCCTCCATTTCACTGTATTAAATTCTGCCCGGGATCTGAGCCGTGTCCGCATCCGGCTTGTCACCGGGCGTACCCACCAGATCCGGGTCCAGTTTTCAAGCCGTGGCTGGCCGCTGGTAGGGGAGCGGAAGTATGCGGAGCTGGATGATCCCTGCGAGATCGCCCTGTGGTCCTGCAGCCTGACCTTTGACCACCCGGCGACCGGAGAGCGGATGGAATTCTGGCTGGATCCGCCGGACACCTATCCCTGGAACGTGGTTTGATGTGGAGGGAATGCGATGAAACCGAAGGACTGCCATTACGATTTTTTTCAGAACAAGGAATGTGAATTCTTTCCCTGCCACGCCGGGGCGGACCCGGAGGGCTTCAGCTGTCTGTTCTGTTATTGCCCGCTGTATGCCCTCGGGGACAAATGCGGGGGTAATTTTACCTATACGGAAAAGGGGATCAAGGACTGCTCCCGCTGCCTGGTGCCCCACTGCCGTGAGAATTACGGCAGGATCTGCGAAAAGCTGGGCGAAGTGATGGAACTGGCGAAAAAGTCTTGATTTTTCCCACCCGGGCTGATATAATACTCGGGCACGTGGAGATGTACCCAAGCGGCTGAAGGGTGCGGATTCGAAATCCGCTAGGCGTCGCAAGACGTGCGGGGGTTCAAATCCCTCCATCTCCGCCATAACAGATACCGTAATTGATACAATTGTGTCAGTTACGGTATCTGCTATATTATGCCTTTTTTACTGAAAATGGGGTGTTTTCCCAAACTTTGCAACGCATTTTTTGATTGCTGTTCCCATGATGTTGTGGTATTTCCCGGCATGCTGATCCTGTAACCACTACATATTGTGATTTCAATTCGTTAAATAACCGCTATTCGTTAAATAACCGGAATTCTTATACCGAAACTGAGCATTGAAATAACAAACAGATAATGATATAATAAACAAGCTAACTTTTGTTGGTAGCAGTATTTATCACAGCCCTCGTGGTTGGAATCCCCGCCGAAGCAGTATCACTCTTCCTAAGTCTTATCCAGACAGTAATCGCTATTTTTAGTATGATTAACTATGAGGAGGGGTTCTCTATGGTGAACAGAATGTGGGTGACAAGCGGCACGCACGGAGTGGTCCGCATCCTGGTGGGATGATACTTACTGTTACAAGTGCCGAGTAGGTTCAATCCCTGCCCGCTCCGCCATATCGGGGGCTATCTTTCGGGGTAGCCTTCATTTTATTTATCTGAAAATGCAGTTGGAAATAACATATCTGCTATGATAAAATAGTTATAAACAACGGACGATACACCTATTATCTTTGCATTAATGGATTCCGGAGGTGAAACAATGGAACTGAAATCTGTGGGCGTTTTTGGCGATTGTTTTGAGCCGGACAAATCGCATCCGTTCAACTTCGTGCTGGATACAACAGCACTAAATAAACTTGCCGAAAAACCAGGGGATGTAGAATTACTCAAAAAGGCAGGGTCAGAACTTGCATACGAGTTCTTTGTATGCAGAAGAAACTCTTGAATGCCAGGGATATCATGGTTATTTCAACGACCCTTATAAAAGAAAGGAATATGCATCGAAGAAAATTCCCAAGTTTCCGATGGAACTCACATTGAATTCATCAGGTGATTTTGTTATTGTTCCTGCTTTCCAGTCTGTATTTGATGTTGCTTATTATGCATTGGCTCAGTATGTATCTGCATCTCCGGACTATCCGCTCCATTGGGGTGGTAGAACAGGCATTGGTTATTGTAAATCCTGCGGTAATATTTTCATTAAAAACGGAAACCGTCAGAAATACTGCGATGATCCGGAATGTAAGCTGGAAAGAGACCGCCGAAAATCAAAAGCTTACTATTACCGCAAAATCCAAAGAGAAAAAGATGCAGAATGGGTGTGATATACCGTTATACTTACTTTTATTTCCGTGAATACCGCTTCTTCTGAAGCGGTATTCTTTTTCAATTTATTGACTTGGTTAGTATGGAGTGGTAAAATGAAATAGTTAGATATTGCTAACTGCTTGGAGGATACGCATTATGAAAGAAGATAATTGCGTTCGCATATTGATCTGTGGAGCCGGTGTTATCGGCAGCATCTATGCGTTTTATCTGTCCCGAAGCGGATG
>CAZHEG010000194.1:0-2834 GCA_964531435.1 uncultured Oscillospiraceae bacterium
CTCTCCTCCATGGGGCGGTCACGCCAGGGAGACTTGGCGGGGGTGTTCAGGTCGCCGCGGTACTCCTTGAACTGATCGGGGGTCAGCTCGCAGACATAGGCCAGACCCTTTTTGATCAGCTCAACAGCGTACTCATAGTCCTTCTCGAAGTAGTCGGAGCCAAAGTAGAACCGGTCGCCCCAGTCAAAGCCCAGCCAGTGGATATCCTCCTTGATAGCCTCCACAAACTCCACATCCTCCTTGGTGGGGTTGGTGTCGTCCATACGCAGGTTGCAAAGGCCCTGATATTTCTCAGCCGTGCCAAAATCGATGATCAGCGCCTTGCAGTGGCCAATGTGCAGGTAGCCATTGGGCTCCGGGGGAAAACGGGTGTGGACGGTCTTGCCGGCGTAACGGCCGCCTTCGGCAATGTCCTCGTCAATAAAAGCGTGGATGAAGTTCTTGCTCTCGGTCATTTCAGCCATACTTATCAACCTCTCTTTGGTTATTTTTGCTATAATGCTGTATTATAACCCATGGATAGTTTTTTTGCAACAGAAATTATTATAAAGAAGGGCGCCGCATCACGCGGCGCCCTTGTGGGTCAGGTTATGTGTTCCTTCGTTTTCCTGGTTTTGCCCAAAAGTCTTTTTACGTCCGCTTTGAAATTGCTGTGGTCAAAGATCATGGATAGACCAAAGGACAGGGGGGTCACCAGCAGGAATGCCGGGAAGATCAGCCAGAACCAGGGCCAGTATTTCGTCTGCCCCGCATATTCTCCTATGGGCACCACCTTGAAGAAATCCGGGCAGAACCAGGAGAGAAATTCACCGATGGCATCGTTTTTGCCCGGCCCCCAGATGTAGGAGGTGTTCTTGTAATTGATGTTCAGCATATCATCGCCCCGCATGGGGATGAAGCCCAGCTCACTCTGGAAGATCTGGTTGAGCATGATGAACAGCATCAGAAGAAGCAGTCCCACCGGCGCCGAAAGGATCCGCTTATAGGAGAGCTTGTGGTGGCCCAGCAGGACCATCAGCAGGGGAACGGCGAGGAGCACCCAGTGATGGTAGTAAAACAGGATGATGTCCCAGAAATCCCGGATCTGGTCTGCTTTGGACAAGGGATCCTGGGGATAAAACAGGGCGACCAGACCGCTGAGCACACCCAGGTAAAACATGTAATCCTTCACATACTTGTTTTTGGAAAAGAACAGAAAGGGGAACAGGCCCACATTGGCGGCGCAGATATTCACAAACCAGGAGTCCCGCAGCTTTCTGGCCTCATCCACAGAATAGGGCGGGAAATAGGCCTTCAGAAAGAACATCAGGAAGGCAACAACCAGCATCGTGAAGAGTACTGCCTTCTGGGTCCGCACCGATGTGCGCCGGAGGCCGAAATACAGTCCTGTGACGGCGGCAGCTCCCAGCAGGATCCAGAAGAAATACCACCCGTTAAACATTGCAATGATCATAGAAATAACCTCATATCGCAGGGGGAATGGAAATAAGTCAAATATAGCAAATCTGAATTTTTCGTCAATGACCTTAAACAAAGCTTAAGAAACAACGCTGCATAAGTTAAGAAATTTGGATATGCGGAGCATTGCGTGACGGCGGGGTCATCCGTCCGTGGAAAGACATATGATCCGAAATAATGAAAAAACCGAAAACAATCCGGGAAAACTGAAAATTGTTGTTGTCATTTTGACAAAGATATATTAAAATGATGGGTGATAAAGAAGAAGGAGGGAAAGATCTTGTCTGATATCATGTACAAGAGGATCCTGTTAAAGGTCAGCGGCGAGGCCCTGGCCGGCAATGATGGAACCGGCCTGGATTTCCAGATTCTCCACAGCGTATGCAATTCCATTAAGGAATGTGTGGATATGGGCGTTCAGGTGGGCGTCGTCGTTGGTGCCGGTAATTTCTGGCGCGGCGTTAAGAACGGTGCCGGCAAGCTGCAGCGCAGCCATGCCGATGCCATGGGAATGCTGGGCACGGTGATGAACTGCATCGCGGTGGCGGATGTTCTGGGCCAGCACGGTGTGGATGCCCGGGTCCTGAGCGCCGTTGAAATGAACAAGTTCTGTGAGTATTTCACCCGCGACACCGCGGAGAGATACTTAAACGAGGGTAAGGTTGTCCTCTTCGCGGCGGGCACCGGCAATCCCTATTTCTCCACTGACACCGGCGCGGTGCTCCGGGGTGTGGAGATCGAGGCGGACGCCATCCTGATGGCTAAGAATATCGATGCCATCTACTCGGACGATCCCAAGAAGAACCCCAATGCTGTCCGCTATTCTCAGCTGACCTATGACAAGGTGCTGGCGGACAACCTCAAGGCCACCGATATTACCGCCATGGCCCTGGCTATGGACAATGATATGACTATGGTGTGCTTCGGCCTGGATGAAGAAAACAGCATCGTTCGCGTTGCCCGCGGCGAGCAGATCGGTACCACCGTCAAGAACAAATTTTAAGGAGGACTACTACAATGGCAGTCGATTTTAAGGAACACGGCAGAAGAATGGAAAAGGCTCTGGACCATCTGGTGGAGGAGTTCGGCGCAGTCCGTGCCGGCCGTGCCAACCCCAAGGTTCTGGACCGCATCACCGTGGAATATTATGGCAGTGAAACGCCCCTGAACGGCGTCGCCACCATTTCTTCCCCCGATGCCCGCACTCTGGTCATCTCTCCCTGGGATACCAAGCTCTTAAAGGACATCCAGAAGGCCATTCAGATCAGCGATCTGGGCATCAACCCCCAGAATGACGGCCGTGTCATTCGCCTGGTGTTCCCCCAGCTGACGGAGGACCGCCGTAAGGAGCTGGTCAAGCAGGTAAAGAAGTACGC
>CAZHEG010000195.1:0-2808 GCA_964531435.1 uncultured Oscillospiraceae bacterium
GGGGCACCCCCCTCATAAATGCGGGGGGCAAGGGTTCGGTGCGTGATCCAGCTGCACGATAAACTCCAATTTACAGCAGCTCGAACAGCTTTTTCTTATCCTCGATGACGCTGCCGATCATCTCTATGTACAGCTCCGGGAATTTGGGGTTGTGGAACCGCTCCAGCCTTCCGCCGGGCAGGTTGACCTTGTTCATTCCGCCGCCGCCCAGGGAGAGGATGGTGTGCAGCTCCTCCATCATATAGATATTGTACAGGCAGTCCCGGTCATTCCGGCTCCAGCCAACATTTTCAAAGGAGCCGGACATATATTTCTGGCGGTACAGGTAGTAGGGCTTGTAGCCCAGGTCCCGCAGGGTCCCGTTGGCGTACTCCACCATCCGGGTCACCTGGCTGGCGGAGGGAAGCTCCACCCGGCGCTCGAAGAGGTCGGCACCCTTTTTCAGGGCGAGAGTGTGGACGGTGATGTTGGCGGGGTTCAGGGCTGCCACGGTATCCAGAGAATACCGGAAGCCCTCAAAGTCATCCCCCGGAAGGCCGGCGATCAGGTCCATGTTGATATCCTGAAAGCCCGCGTCCACAGCCCACTGGTAGGCCTTCAGCACATCCGCGGCCTTGTGGGGCCGGGCGGAGGCGCGCAGGACGCTGTCCACCATGGTCTGGGGATTGATGCTCATCCGGTCCGCGCCGTGGAGGTACAGGGTCTGCAGCTTCTGGGGATCCAGGGTGTCGGGCCGTCCGCCCTCCACCGTAAATTCCAGGCACCGGGACAGGTCAAAATGGTCCCGGATGGCATCCAGAAGCCGGGCCAGCTGGCTGGCCGAGAGGGTGGTGGGGGTGCCGCCGCCGATGTAAATGCTGCGCACCCTGCGGCCGGACCGGGCCAGCAATTCTCCGGTGACCTCCAATTCCTTCATCAGCGCCTCCAGGTAGGGCTCCAGAAGCTCCGTCCGCTTTCCCACGGTGCGGCTGACAAAGCTGCAGTAGGCGCAGCGGGTGGGGCAGAAGGGAATGCCAACATAGAGGGAAATATCCTTTTCATCGCACAGCGAAGCCGCCCGGACGGTGGAGCGGGAGCAATCCACCGCCAGCTGCTGCCGCTGGGGGGTGACGAAATAGGTCTTTTCCAGCAGCTTCGCGGCGCTTTGCTCCGTGCCGCCGGAGAGCATGTGCTTGGTGGAGATCTTGGTGGGCCGCACCCCTGCCAGCGCGCCCCAGGGGGGAAGCTCCGGCAGCAGCCGGATGGCGGCCAGGTAATAGCTCTGCTGCAGGGTCTGGCGCCGCAGGCGCACCGTTTCCTCTGCCGCCCGCAGGCGGCGGGACGCGGTGACGGTGCGGCCGTCCTTTGTTATTTTTGTAACGGCGGTGAGCCAGGTGCTGCCGCGGTGCAGGGCGCTGACGGCCTCGCCGTCAGACTGCAGGTCAAACAATGACATCTGCAGCTGCTCCACCGCGTACCGGTCATCATGGCCGATGAGTGTCAGTTTCATAAGATAACCTCAGTGGGGTGTAAATTGTAGCTTGGCGGACAGTGGAGAGTGGACAGTGGACAGTTATTGTGTCGGCTCCGCCGACGTATTTCAATCATTTCCGAAGGAAATACCTTCACTGTCAACTATCAACTCTCAACTGTCAACTAGGCACCCTGTGCCGATCAACAACAATCTACCTTAGATAAGGATTATACCGTTTTTCTCTGGCTAAAGTGGTCGATTCGCCGTGGCCGGGGTAAACTTTGAGATCCCGCTCCAGGGATGCCAAACGGCGAAGAGAGCCCATCAGCCCGGCCCAGTCGCCGCCAAGATCGGTGCGGCCGCAGGAGCCGGCGAACAGGGTGTCGCCGGAGAAAAGGGAATCGCCGCACAAAAAGCACAGGGAGCCGGAGGTATGGCCCGGGGTGGCATATACCGTGAAGGTCAGGCCGCCGGCATGGATCTCCTCCCGATCCTCGCAGAACCAAACCTCGGTGAAATCGCAGTTGGCAAGGGGGAAGTAACAGGCGTGGGGGGAGGCGGCAGACTGGGACCAGTCGCTCTGGCTCATCCACAGCTTACAGCCGGTGGCTTCCACGATGGCCCGCACCGCGCCCACATGGTCAAAATGACCGTGGGTCAGCAAAATGGCCTCCACGGTCAGCCCCAGGCTGCGGACTTTGCCTAAAATGGCATCCGCGTCATAGCCGGGGTCAATGACACAGCAGGTACGGGAGGTGTCATCGTGGAGGATGTATGTATTGGTCTGGTACATACCCAGAGCCAGGGAATGAATGTTCAGCATGGCTTACCTCCGGGGCGTATCCATCAGTTGGTCGGTATCCAGAATCAGGGTCACGGGGCCGTCATTGACGGAGGCCACCTTCATGTCCGCGCCAAAGCGGCCGTGCTGGGGCGGATAGCCAAGCTCGGCGCAGACGGACAGAAATTTTTCGTACATGGCATTGCCCAGCTCCGGGCCTGCCGCGTCAGTAAAGCTGGGGCGGCGGCCCTTGCGGCAGTTGCCATAGAGGGTGAACTGGCTGACCACCAGGACCTCGCCGCCTACGGCGTCCAGTCCCAGGTTCATTTTGCCGTTTTCATCCTCGAAGATCCGCAGGCCCAGGGCCTTCTCGGCAAGGTAGCGGCATTCCTTCTCGGTGTCATTGGGGCCGACGCCCAGCAGAATCAGAAAGCCCTTGCCGATGCTGCCGACGGTTTCGCCACCGATGGTGACCGAGGCGGAATTTACACGGGTAAGTATTGCGCGCATGGCTGCATTTCCTTTCAAATTTCAGTTTATCTTACGGTTACCACAAGCGTTGTCATCCCGACCA
>CAZHEG010000196.1:0-2762 GCA_964531435.1 uncultured Oscillospiraceae bacterium
CTATCGGTGAAGGCAACGCCGTCGGCAAGGCTCTGGAGGGCATGGCCCGTCAGCCTGAGTCCGCTGGCACCCTGCGTACCAACATGATCCTGGGCTGTGCGATCACCGAGACCACCGGTATTTACTCCCTGCTGATCTCCTTCCTGATTCTGTTCGCCACCAACGTGTAATTCGTTCCGGTAGAAAGGAGCGAAGCAAGTGGGAGAGTTTCAGAGCTTTATTGGCGTAGACTTCTGGACTGCGCTGTTCACCCTGCTGAACTTCCTGGCTGTGCTGATCGTCGGTAAGAAATTCCTGTGGGGGCCTGTGATGAAGATCATTCAGGACCGCCAGAAGGAGATCGATGATATGTACTCTGAGGCAAACTCTGCCCGGAGCAACGCAAAGGCTATGGAGGAAGACTACAAGGAAAAGCTGGCAGTGGCTTCCCAGACCGGCGAGCGCATCGTCAAAGAGGCGGTGGCCCGGGGTCAGGCCCGTGAGGAGGAGATCATCCGCACCGCCAACGCAGAAGCCAGTGCGATCATGGAAAAGGCTGCCGCTGACATCGCCATGGAGAAGAAAAAGGCCATCAACGATGCCAAAGACGAGATTTCCGGTATGGCGATGGCCATTGCCGAGAAGGTCGTTGGCCGGGAGCTGAATGCTGCCGATCAGAGCAAGCTGGTGGATGACTTCATCAATGAATTGGGTGATCAGGTATGACAGAAGTCGGAAATGTTTACGGCGGGGCGCTCTACGACCTGGCCAAGGCGGAGAATTTGTCCGCCGCCATTCTCGATGAGATCACGCTTCTGTCGGATGCTTTCCGTCAGGAGCCGGATTACCTGCGGCTGCTGGCCGCACCCAGCCTGAGCAAGGATGAACGGTGCGGGATCCTCGATGACAGCTTTCGGGGAAAGATCCACGTATATGTGCTGAATTTTTTAAAAATTCTCACACAGAAGGGCTATGTGCGCCATTTTGATGACTGCTGTGCAGCCTATCGGGAGCATTATAACCGGGACAATGGCATTCTGCCGGTGCGGGCGACCTCCGCAGTGGCGCTGACTGCCCAGCAGTCCGAAAAGCTTACAGCCAAGCTGTCTGCCCTGACGGGAAAGACGGTGCAGCTGGAAAACCGGGTGGAGCCCGGTGTCCTGGGCGGCATCCGCCTGGATTACGACGGCAAGTGTCTGGATGACACCGTTACCCATCGTCTGGATGCGGTGCGCAGCTTGCTGAAAAATACCGTACTTTAACGTGAAAGCAGGTTTACTATGGAATTAAGACCTGAGGAAATTACTAAAATTATTCGTGCCCAGATCAAAAACTACGAAAACCGCATGGAATCCAGCGAGACCGGCGTGGTCATCCTGGTGGGCGACGGCATCGCCAAGGTTTCCGGTTTGGACCAGTGCATGGCCGGTGAGCTGATCGAGTTCCCCAACGGCTCCTACGGCATGGCCCAGAACCTGGAAGAGGATACCGTTTCCGTCGTTATTCTGGGTACTGACAACGGCATCAAGGAAGGCGACACCGTCAAGCGCACCGGCTCCGTCGTGTCCGTGCCTGTGGGCGCGGGCCTGATCGGCCGCGTTGTCAACGCCCTGGGCGAGCCCATCGACGGCAAGGGCCCCATCACCGCGGAGGCCTACCGCCCCATCGAGATGCCCGCTCCCGGCATTATTCAGCGTCAGCACGTTTCCCGCCCCCTGCAGACCGGCATCAAGGCCATCGACGCCATGATCCCCATCGGACGGGGCCAGCGTGAGCTGATCATCGGTGACCGCCAGACCGGCAAAACCACCATCGCTACCGATACCATCCTGAACCAGAAGGGCAAGGATGTGATCTGTATTTACGTTGCCATCGGCCAGAAGCGCTCCACCATCGCACAGCTGGTGGAAAACCTGACCATCGGCGGCGCCATGGACTACACCATCGTCGTCTCTGCCACGGCCTCTGAGCTGGCCCCCATGCAGTACATTGCCCCCTACTCCGGCTGTACCATGGGCGAGCACTTCATGCATCAGGGCAAGGATGTGCTGGTCATTTACGATGACCTGAGTAAGCACGCGGTGGCATACCGTGCCATCTCCCTGCTGATCCGCCGTCCTCCCGGACGTGAGGCATTCCCCGGCGACGTGTTCTATCTCCATTCCCGTCTGCTGGAGCGCGCGGCACAGCTCTCCGATTCCCTGGGCGGCGGCAGTCTGACCGCTCTGCCCATCATCGAGACCCAGGCCGGTGACGTTTCCGCATACATTCCCACCAACGTCATTTCCATCACCGACGGCCAGATCTTCCTGGAGACCGAGCTGTTCAACTCCGGCGTTATGCCCGCTGTGAACCCCGGTATCTCCGTGTCCCGTGTCGGCGGCGACGCGCAGATCAAGGCCATGAAGAAGGTGGCCGGCTCCCTGAAGCTGCTGTACTCCCAGTACCGTGAGCTGCAGAGCTTTGCCCAGTTCGGCTCTGATTTGGATGCCGATACCAAGGCAAGACTGGCCCTGGGCGAACGGATCGTGGCGGTGCTGAAGCAGAAGAACAACGCTCCTGTGGAGGTCGCCCATCAGGTTTGCATCATCTATGCCGTCACCCACGGTTATCTCAACGATGTTCCCGTGGAGATGGTACCCGAATTCGAGAAGCGCCTGCGCGAGCACATGGACAGCCGTCATTACGGCGTTCTGGAGGCCATCCGCGCCAGCGGCAAGCTGGAGCCTGAGACTGAGGAAGCGCTGAAGGCCGGTATCCAGGAACTGGTGCCGGAATTCAAG
>CAZHEG010000197.1:0-2722 GCA_964531435.1 uncultured Oscillospiraceae bacterium
GAAAGTCCGGGAGTCATTTTATTGCCGTCTTGCCAGGGTGTAGTCATCGCCCTGACGGTAAAAGGGGCAGCGGTTGCGGCCGGAGGAGAAGAAACGGTACATCTCATCCTCGTCCAGGTCCATCATGCAGTAGTATTCGTCGAATTCTTCGTCGTAATCGTAGTACCAGCAGGTATCGCATTCGTGATCCATAGGAAACCTCCGGAAATTATCGGGCCTTCAAATAGGCTTCCACGTCAAAGGGCTTCAGCTTCTCGTCCTTGCGCAGGTACAAGGGGTGATGGGGGTGGCCCTTTTTGGTAATGGCACCGGCACAGTACCACTGGGCGCCGTATTCCTGACCCACTGCCACCATATCCCGGACGCAGTCTGCCAGGAAATCCCGCTTCTCGATGATGGCACCCCAGGCGGCCCATACGGCGGGCTTGCCGGAAATGGACAGCACGTACCGGAAGGCCTGCAGGTTCTCCCGGTGAAGGGAAAGGTTGCAGGAGCGCTCCATGGAGTCGGGATCGGTGGCCCGCTGGGCATAGACGTTGAACATGATGAAGCTGTCAAAGCCGTTTCCCAGGGCGATGCGCTCCACGGACTTGAGGGTGTTGTCCAGATTGTCGGGCTCCGCGGTGGAGGGATTGATGCCGATGCAGATCAGGGGATTTTTGCCCCGGGTGCCCAGTATGTAACGGTACTCGGAGTAAAAATTAGGGGCATACAGCCATTTTTCGATATCATAGTCGGGGCTGGGCGTGTTGGCGGCGGCGAGGGCAGTCTCAAAGGTCACCAGCTCCAGCTCTGCGGTGGTTCCGTTGGGAATGTGCATTTATGCTTCCTCCTCGCCGGGGAACCAGCGGTATTCCGCGGGGTCGTAGAAGGGGCAGTCCTGGGAGGTCAGGCCCTTCTGGCGGCACCATGCGAAAAACGCGTGGTTCAGGAAATCCTTGCTTCCGTCCATCTGGGTGTAGAGCTGGACGGCCTTGCCGTCATCCATGTGCAGCTCCACCAGCATATTGCCGCCGGTGATGACGTAGAGCTGCTGGTGCACGATTTGGTCAAAACGGTAGGTGGTGCTCTTTTTTCGCAGACTTGTGGCCAGGAAAGTGTCATCGTCGTAGAAAATGCCGAAGCTCATATAGTACACGATCAGGCCGATGCCCACCAGCAGCACCAGAACGCCGCCCCAGAGCAGCACCTTTTCTCCGCTGATGCCGGTGAGGATGGCACCCACGCCTACCACGGAAAGCAGCAGGCCGAAGGTGCCGTAGCGCTTGTTCAGCCGGACGGCGTGGCCGCTCATGTGCTGGGGCCGGCTGCGAAACACCTTCTGAAAGCCCAGGTCGATCAAACGGCACACGCCGAAAACAGCGGCGAGGATGACCAGTAAAACCAAAAATTCCATATTGCTCCTCCTTTACGCCCACAGAACGGTGTCCACGGGGATGTCATGGGCCTCGGTCTGAAGATGGGGGAGCATCTGGAAATCGTAGCACAGGGCAAGGGTGGGGTGGCCGGGCTCCGCGGCAAGAAATTTGTCATAAAAACCGCCGCCGTAGCCCATGCGGTTGCCGGTGCTGTCAAATGCCAGGCCGGGCATCAGCACCAGGGCGGTGGGATCGTCGGCGATGGGGCCGTCGTCGATGGGCTCGGGAATTCCGGCGTAGCCCTTTTCTACCTTCGTCAGGTCATCCATCCAGATGAAACGCATCTCATCGCCGTAGCACTTGGGCACGGCGACCCGCTTCCCGTCCCGGATGGCCTGCTCCAGCATGGGGGTGGTGCGGACCTCCTGGTTGTAGGGAAGGTAGCCGTAGATGGCGGTGGCCCGGCGGTAGGCGTCGGAGGCTGCCAGGAGCTTTCCCAGGGCGATGCTCTTTTCTTCGATTTCGGCAGGGGTCATGGCCCGCTTCTTTTCGCGGATCTCCCTGCGCAGGGCGGTTTTATCCATTTTCTTTTCCCTCCGATCGGACGGGCCGGAACATCCGGAACCACAGGTATATGGCGGCTTGTCCTGGGATGCCCAGCAGATAGATCTTCCAGAGGTTGAGATCACACAGCACCAAAACGGTGATGTGGATGCTCAGCAGACAGCCCCAGACGATCATGGAAATGTAGAGCTTGTTGTAGCGGTAATCGTGCCACGCGGAGCGCAGGCTCAGCAGCACGATGGCGGAGATGGGAATGGCATACAGGAAGCCAAGGGCAGCCACCTCAAACCCGGCGCTGGACAGAACAACGTAAAACAACAGCGCAACAAACCAGACCAGCAGGCCGGACAGCCGCAGAATGATCTTTTTGTCAGCCTTGCGCTTGAGGGCCTTTTCTACCACCTTTTCCATGGCGTTCTGCATGGCGGGGCCTTCCTCCGGCAGGGCATTGGGGTCGGTCAGCAGGTCGTTTACGGTGATGTCAAAATGCTCTGCCAGCTGCACAAGGGTCATAACGTCGGGAACCGACTCGCCCCGCTCCCATTTGGAGATGGCTTTGTCGGAGTAATTCAGTTTATCGGCAAGACCCGCCTGCGTCAGACCGCAGCGCTTGCGGTGGGCGGCGATGTTGCTGCCGATGAGATATTTCAGCTGTTCGCTGTCCATGTGTTACCTCCGTGGGTGTATTCTCTGTTATTCTACCAGAAGAAAACTGTTTTTTCAACCCCAAAAGGCGGAGAGAAAAGGGCGCACCAAAAACGCACCCTTCATTTGCTGTGAAGTTCAAATTTCAGTTTATC
>CAZHEG010000198.1:0-2715 GCA_964531435.1 uncultured Oscillospiraceae bacterium
ACTGCCCGCTAAACTCCAATGTTTCTGTTTCCTATGCCGCATTTTCGTGGATGACAATGGGCAGTCCATGTGTTATGATAGAGAAAAAGTATCCCCCCTGGGGGGATACGGAGGGTATGATCACCATGAAGACAAAGAATATTGCAACCGCCTACGCCATCCTGGCTGCTGCCCTGTATGCCATCAACATCCCTGTGAGCAAGATCCTGCTGGAGCATGTGGATGCTACCATGATGGCGGCCTTTTTGTACCTGGGTGCCGGCGTTGGGCTTTTTCTCTTCGGCATCGTGTCAGGCGAGGGGGAGAAAGGGGAGCCGCTGACCAAAGCGGAGCTGCCCTATACCCTCGGTATGATCGTGCTGGATATCGCCGCACCGATCCTGCTGATGCTGGGCCTGGAGCGCACCGGCTCTGCCAATGCGTCGCTGCTGAATAATTTTGAGATCGTAGCTACCTCCGCTATTGCTTTTCTTGCGTTCCGTGAGAAGGTGTCCGGAAGGCTGATGCTGGCCATCCTGCTGGTGACGGCTGCCAGCATCATGCTCAGCTTCGAGGGAGAGGGCAGCCTCCGGTTCCATTCCGGTTCCCTGCTGGTGCTGGCGGCGTCCTGCTGCTGGGGCCTGGAGAACAACTGCACCCGCATGCTCAGCTCCAAGTCCTCTGTCCAGATCACCACCATCAAGGGCCTTTGCTCCGGCGTGGGCAGTCTGGTGGTGGCCCTGTCCATAGGTGAGAAGCTGCCGGGCCTGGGCTGGATGGCGGCGGTGCTGCTGCTGGGCTTCGTGGCCTACGGACTGAGCATCAATTTCTATATCAAGGCCCAGAAGGATCTGGGGGCCGCAAAGACCAGCGCCTACTATTCCATCGCGCCGTTTTTGGGCGTGGCCTTCGGCATGGTGCTGCTGGGAGAACGTCCGGGGCTTCAGTTTTATGGGGGCCTTGCCATTATGATCGTGGCCACGGTGCTGATGGTGAAGGACACCATCACCCTCCAGCACACCCACGAGCACGTCCATGTCCACACCCATGCCCACAGCCATGGCGAGCTGGTCCACACCCATGAGCATGCCCATGTCCACACCCATACCCACACCCACACCCAGGATGAAACCGTCCATTCCCATCACCATGGCCCGCAGGAGGATCACAACCACAGCCATGAGGGCTGCGCACCTGTTCCGGGGGAATAAACCCGCCGCAGACGCGGTTTGATACTTGTTTTTTGCCGAAGATGCGCTATAATGGAAATAGTATTTCTTGGAGTGGATCTTATGGCACAATACGATCGGGAGTGGGAGGAACTGGGCCGGAATGTTCAGGATATCATCGACCGGGCCGTCAATTCCCATGATTTTCAAAAATTAGATGAGACCATTCGCCAGGTGGTGGACCGGGCCGTGGATCTGGGCAGCGAGGCTGTCCGCCATGTGACCAAGCCCAGTGTGGTGGAAGCCAAGGAGCAGCGGGTCACCCTTTACGGCAAGACCGGAGGCATGACTGCCTGGGGCGCGGTGAAGTCCGCGGCGGGCGGTGTGCTGGCGGTGATCGGCCTGCTTGGCACTTTGGGAGCACTTGCCCTCAGCTTTGTAACCAACGGCTTGGTGACCCCGGGCATCGGACACCTGGCGCTGATCGCCGGCGGCGGCGTGCTGCTGGTCAGCGGCACCGGGACCCTGAAAAAGGTGAAGCGGTTCAGGACCTACCGCCGCACCCTGGGGCAGAAGACCCACTGCACCCTGGAAAAACTGGCCCAGAGCGTGGGCAAGAGCATTGGCTTCGTCCGCAGGGAGATCCGCGGCATGATCAAAAAGGGACTTTTTCTGGAGGGCCACCTGAACCGGGAGGGAACCGAGCTGATCACCAGCCATGAGACCTACCGGCATTACCAGAACACCCTGCTGCTGGAGGAAAAGAAACGGCAGGAGGAGCAGAAGCGGGCCGCGGCAGGCTTCCCCAAGGAGGTCCAGGAGGTACTGGACCGGGGCGACGCCTTCATCCGGGAGATCCGCCGCTGCAATGACAATATCCCCGGTGAGGCGGTATCCGCCAAGATCGACCGGATGGAGCTGATCGTCCGCCGGATCTTTGACCGGGCCCAGGCGCACCCGGAGATCGTGCCGGATCTGAAAAAGCTGATGGACTATTATCTTCCCATGACGGTTAAGCTTCTGAATGCCTACGCCGACATGGATGCCCAGCCCGTCCAGGGTGAGACCATCCGCACCTCCAAGAAGGAGATCGAAGCGACTTTGGATACCCTGAATCTGGCGTTCGAGAAGCTGCTGGATTCCGTTTATGAAGACACTGCAATGGACATTTCCAGCGATATTTCCGTCCTGAACACCCTTCTTGCCCAGGAGGGCCTGACGGAGGACGAGCTGACCAAGATGAAAAATAAAGGATAAGGAGAATGACCATGGAACATGAATTCAAGGATTTTGAAGGCCTGACCCTGGAGCCGGAGCTTGAGACCACCGCCGAGCTGGTTACCGTAGAGGAGGAGCAGGTCCAGAAGGTCCCCCAGCCGGTGCTGACCCCCGAGGAGAAGCAGATGGTGGAGGAGTTCGCCGCCAAAATCAACGTGGAGAACACTACCCAGATCATGCAGTACGGTGCCGCTGCCCAGAAGAAGATGGCCGATTTCTCCGATGCCGCGCTGAATAACGTCCGCACCCAGGACCTGGGCGAGGTGGGCGAGCTGATCGTCGGCGTGAT
>CAZHEG010000199.1:0-2704 GCA_964531435.1 uncultured Oscillospiraceae bacterium
AACCAGCCGATACCGATTTCTGATATCTCCCGGATGGGCAAAGTGGCTCTATACTTCTCCAGAAAAGGCAGTGAATATATTTTGAAAAATCAAAATGGAATCTCCAAAAGACTTTAGCGGTAATTTGTGTGACTGTTGCGGTTGGATTGGTTACAATATTGCTGGCTGCGACCGGAAATGTCGGTGCGGCGGCAGGGGTTGGAAGCCTCATACCCGCATTTGCTTAGGAGGAGAAAATGAACAATTATAGATCAACTGCTGCAATATACCCAGAATGTATCGATTCCCGAAGATTGTTCATGCAAGCAGACTACTTTCTGCTGACAAAAGAACAGGCAGATTCTTTTGTATGCAGCTTTATGGAATGGTGCGCCGGGTTATGGCAGAATGATTTTATCATCTCATGGCACTATTATGGCAGGAAAGTAGGATTTAATAAATTATTGAATGCGATCCGTGAGGATGAAAGCTGTGTAAGTTCATTTGTAGGCGCTGTGGCTTCGGATCAAATTCATAATCAGCGTGCGGTCAATCGATTCGTTCGGCAAATTGAGCGGTACGAGAACGAAGTTTACCCCTCTGATGCTTCAGCAGATTATATGAATTTTTTTCTCGCTCAAAAAGCACAGTTGGAGTCCGGCCACATTTCCTGGACGGAATTCATTTCCTCTTTCTTTCGTGAACAGGGGCGAACGTGCCTTTCTCCTGCACCCTTTCCTGAATTGGAGGGTTACGTAGTTGGCAGGCCCTATTTGAATAACAGTGCCCTGTTTCATGGTTCTGTAAGCGTTATGATATCGTTATACTCCGCGGGTGAAAATGCAGTGAAGATCGCGGATGAAATGACCTGCTTCTTGATTGAGCAGGGGGAAATATATCAAAATATTAACGGGCATATTGGGGTCACACCGCTCGATAGCAGCGCGCATATGTGCTATTTTGGCCACGATGTTTATATGGACGGAACCCATAAACGTGCAGGTGTTGAGCCGCAAGAGTGGTATCCGTATTATTATCTTCGTGCAGCGGAATGGTTTAATATCATTTCTCCGCTGGCAAAAAACAATATCCCTGGCTTGGCGCATGAAAATACGCAATACCCGTCGTTAAAGCTACAAACACTTAAAAACGGAGCTGTGGTTGTCCGTGTCGATGCCCCGCCGGATCAAGTGGATGTTTCGGATTTGCTCCCCGTCAAACGCCTCCTATATGATGGACTTTACCCCGGCATGCGCGAACTGTCTAAAGAAGTTTGTTTAGATCCAGAGTATATTGCGCCTGTTGCAAAGGTGCGTATGCAGTGGGAGTGCATTCCTATATTGGATGATGAGATAGTTGTTACCAGCAATAGCATTGTCTTTCGTCATAAGAAGTGTGCAAATCTCAATCAAGAAGCGTGAATACATAATTGAGTAATTGGTTTAGGCATAGTACCGATACCTTATTATTATCCCGGATGGGGACAACCCCTCCGGGGACATAGCAGAACAATTTGTGAAAAAAGGAGGAGAATTAAAGTGAAAAGAATTTTGTGTTTCATTCTTGCAGTAATCCTTGTCCTGTCTGTTTCCGGAGTTGCGTATGCCGCAACTCCGAGGATCGTTACCATCAAACCCAGTTTGACCTTTGATGGGACAACTGCAACATGCAGAGCTACTGTTGTTGGGGGATGTTATTATCATGAAAAAAAGAATCTTCTGTGATCCTGCATTACTTTTAGCTGTGATTATTTTTGCTGCTGTATCCTCAACAGCTATAGTTGGTACGATGTTTGGCATCGTGCACGAAAACAATGTAGCCAACCCGTCTGACGTAGTATTAATACGAACAATGTTTGGTGTTTTGCTTTTAGGATTATGGGGGGCTCTAATTGCATCTTCACCGCGGTTTGTATGTATTCTGACACTGTCGCAAACAGCACTCACTTTGTGGATGCCGTTTAGGAAAAGCGAAACTATTTCCTATGCATATTTTAGGTTCATCTATTGCGGCAAATACTTTCACAGTAACATTGCTGGTATGGGAAAAAATGTTTGGTACATAGTCATAGCGCAAAGAAGGCTTTCCACTAATGACTTAAATGCCATAAACCATATTCCAAATTCTAAAGAAGTCGTCAAAGTTCGCTATACTGAAAAGACCGTCAAAAAGCTCAAAAGCATTCTTCCGGCGAACCTCCTTTTACAACTAGATGGCGCAATTTCGAGAAAGCCAGAGGACGTAAAAAGGAACAATAGGGCAATACGTTAGATACAGTACGCAGAGACACGGGGACAGTTCTGTCGTCCTGTTGCCGTAGCGGACAATGCTGGAAATGTTGCCATCCACTGATTGGATGGACATATTCAGTGGGGTGATCCGGCAACTATGTCCATGCTGCAACCACACAAAGCACCCCAGGTTTTCAGTTTTGAAGGGCTGGCTGCGGCGGCAAATTGGAAGGTTAATAAAGTAAGCACTCTGTCCGGCTGAGATCACTCAGCCGGACAGAAAACGTTTCAGTTGAAAATTCGGCCGATATACAGTATGATTACAGTAACAGCGGTTTTGGATCGCAATGACAGACTTTATACAGCGCTTGGTATCGCATAGGAGTAATACGATACTATTGGTTATTAGTATTGTGCTATCTGCTTGCAGCATTTCTCGAATCTGATATTTGGAAAGCAGCGCAGGAAATATACAAAAATTATCCCGAATTGCT
>CAZHEG010000200.1:0-2700 GCA_964531435.1 uncultured Oscillospiraceae bacterium
CGATACAATTGGGACTTCCCCGGGCGGGAGAAATATGGTAAAATGGCGATATGAATACACCGGAACAGGAGAGGAATGTGACGCGATGAAGATCACCGAAGTGGTTGCCGCACTGATTTTTGACGGCGACCGGTTTATGGCCTGCCAGCGCCCGGCCCACAAGAGCCGGGGCCTGATGTGGGAATTTGTGGGCGGCAAGGTGGAGCCGGGAGAAACGCCCCAGGAGGCACTGATCCGGGAATGCCGGGAGGAGCTGGATGTGACGGTAGCCGTGGGGGATATATTTACCCAGGTGGTCCACACCTATCCGGATATCACCATCCGCCTGACCCTGTTCCGCGCGGCAATCGCGGAGGGCATGCCCCGAAAGCTGGAGCATAACGACATCCGCTGGCTGTATCCGGCAGAGATCCCCAACTACTGCTTCTGCCCGGCGGATGAGGAAATTCTGAAAAAGATCATGGAGGAATGCGTCAATGGTTAAGGAACTGGTTCACGATCCCATTTTGCTGGGGCGGCGGTCGGAGCCTGCCACGGCAGAGGATCTGCCGGCGGCCCAGGATCTGCTGGATACGCTGCTTGCCCACCGGGAAACCTGCGTCGGCATGGCGGCCAATATGATCGGCGTGTTCAAGCGGATCATTGTGTTTGATGACGGCGGGCAGCCCACGGTGATGCTGAACCCGGAGATCGTCAAGTGCAGCGGGGAATACACTGCCGAGGAGAGTTGCCTGTCCCTTCTGGGCGGGCCCCGGAAAACCAAACGGTACCGGAAGATCAAGGTCCGCTACCAGACCCTGCAGCTGCAGACCCGGTTAAAGACCTACGAGGGCTGGACGGCCCAGATCATTCAGCACGAGATCGACCACTGCGGCGGCGTGCTGATCTGACACCTTTCAGCCCAAAAAAGCGCAGGCGGCGACGGTGCTTTGAAGCAGCTTCATGCAGGCTTCCACCGTGTCCGGGAACAGGTGATCCTTCAGCTCCTCCTCCGTGACCCATTTGAAGCCCTGGATTTCCCCCGCCCGGGTCCTGGGCGTGCCGCTGACCTGACCCAGGAAGAAAACCACCTGCTTCCGGCAGCCGGGGAGGATGGGGTACTCTATGACGGCAGAATTGGAGCTGTCCAGCCGGGCGGTCAGGCCGGTTTCCTCCTCCAGCTCCCGCAACGCGGTCTGGATCTCCGTTTCTCCGGCTTCCATATGCCCCTTGGGAAGGCTCCAGCACCGGGAGAATTCCTCGAAAACGATCAGATATTCCCGGCGGCCCTCCACCATTCGGTAGGGGAGCACACCGCAGGATCTGCGGAGCAGGGAAATGATGTAGGTGTCGAAATACTGCTCCTGAAATTCCACAGCTTCGGCGATCTGGCCCTGGTGGAATACCATTCCCTCCGGTGCCACCACCAGCTTGTCCTCGCAGTCATTTTTGCGGCGGATGGCGCCGACCACCTTGCCGTCGAAGGAGGAGATGGGCTTATCGATGCCTAAAATATAGGCGTCCTGCTCCTCACCGTCCCCGGCGATGATACCGGGGATGTAGCCGTAGTTGATGGGGTAGACCGTACCGCCGTGACAGTAGCCCACCGGACGGTCCACCGCAACGTGGACCTGCCTGCCCAGCATGTCATACAGGAACTGTTCCCGCGCTTCCATATAAATCCCTCCTAAAATGTTCTTGTATCCATTTTACTCCAGGGCGCAAGTGATATCAAGCCATTCCTTGGCGAAAGTCCGGGAAGTTTCAATTGCAGCTTATGGCACTTCGCATTGCGGGGGCCGCGCCGGAAAAACAGCAGGTTTATATTGGCGGCGGCCGGGCATACTAGAACCATCTTACTATGGGGGGATTTTTATGATCGAACAGGATACCATCAAACTGCTGCGGGAATGTGACGCGGGAATCAAAATGGGCGTCGCGTCCATCGACGATGTGCTGGACCGGGTGGAAAGCAAGGAATTCCACCAATTGCTCACCGAGTGCAAAAAGGAACACGAGTGTCTGAAGGCCGAGATCCAGCGGCTTCTGGACAAATACCAGGACGATGGCAAGAACCCAAACCCCATCGCCAAGGGCATGTCCTGGATGAAAACCAACATGAAGCTGGGCATGGAGGAGTCGGATGCCACCATTGCGGACCTGATGACCGATGGCTGCAACATGGGTGTCAAGTCCCTGAATAAATACCTGAACCAGTACAAGGCGGCGGATGAAGTATCCAAGGATATCACCAAGCGCCTGATCAATCTGGAAGAGAAGCTCACCATTGATATTCGTGGGTTTCTGTAATGCCGCGGTTGCCGCCGGAGGGATATTCCTCCGGCGGTTTCTTTGTGTCATTTTTCGACGGAGGGCATAGAATGGAGTGCAAACTTTAAAAGGAGGGATAATGTTGAACAGAAATGATTGCGTTTCTCAGTTTGATGACAATACGTGCAAACGGCATCGTTCCAGGGAGAACGACTGCGAGGAGCGGGAGCGCTGCTGCTGCGTGAATTGTCCTCCGGGACCGCGGGGCCCCGTAGGTCCGCAAGGCCCTGAGGGCCCGGTAGGCCCGGTGGGTCCGAGGGGACCCGCAGGCCCCCAGGGTCCCACTGGCCCGCAGGGTCCTGCCGGTGCGCAAGGCCCCATTGGTCCCCAGGGTCCCATCGGTGAGACAGGTGCAATTGGTCCTCAGGGCCCCGCCGGTCCTCAGGGCCC
>CAZHEG010000201.1:0-2681 GCA_964531435.1 uncultured Oscillospiraceae bacterium
CAAGACCATCTATGACCGGGCTGCCGCCGAGATCGGCGATGTGCCCATCGTAGTTGCCAACGACGGCGACGTTTCCGCCCTGGCGGGCGCTATGGGCCTTGGTGTGGGCAATATCATGGGCCTGGCCATGGGCACCTCCGAGGCCGTCGGCTATGTGGACAAGGACAAGAATGTTCTGGGCTGGATCAATGAGCTGGCCTTTGCTCCCGTTGACCTGTGCGAGAAGGCCATGGCGGACGAGTGGTCCACGGATATCGGTGTTGGCTGCAAGTATTTCAGCCAGGATGCGGTGATCAAGCTGGCACCTGCCGCGGGAATCGAGCTGGACGAAAGCCTGTCCCCGGCGGAGAAGCTGAAGGTGGTCCAGGGCCTGATGGCAGAGGATGACCCCAGAGCCCAGGCGATTTTCGAGACCATCGGCGCGTACCTGGCCTACACCGTGGTGCTGTACTCCGAATATTATAATATCGAGCATCTGATGCTCCTGGGCCGGGTCATGTCCGGCAAGGGCGGCGATACCATCCTGCGTGTCTGCAACGGGATCCTGGCTGAGGAATTCCCGGAGCTGAGCAAAAAGTGCGAGGTCATCCTGCCTGATGAAAAGACCCGCCGTGTCGGTCAGAGCGCTGCTGCCGCAAGCCTGCCCGCACTCCGATAAAACTGATAGGAGAGATTGATATGAGACTGATCGCTGCAAAGGACTATGCTGATGCCAGCAAGAAGACCGCGAACATCATCGCCGCCCAGATCCAGCTGAAGCCGGATTGTGTGCTGGGGCTGGCCACCGGCTCCAGCCCCGTGGGCGCATACAAGGAGCTGATCGCCAAATATGAAGCGGGCGAGCTGGACTTCTCCGCCGTGAAGACCGTAAATCTGGACGAGTATGTGGGCCTGACCAAGGACCATGACCAGAGCTATGCTTACTTCATGCGCACCAACCTCTTTGACCATGTGAACATCGACCAGAACAACTGCAACATCCCCAACGGCATGAACCCCGACGCGGAAGGGGAGTGCGCCCGCTACGATGCCGTCATCGACAGCCTGGGCGGCGCGGACCTGCAGCTGCTGGGTCTGGGCCCCAACGGACACATCGGCTTCAACGAGCCTGCCGATGAATTCGTCGCCCCCACCAACAAGGTCCGGCTGACGGACTCTACCATCGATGCCAACGCCCGTTTCTTCGAGAAGCGGGAGGATGTGCCCACCCATGCCTATACCATGGGCATCGGCGGCATCATGAAGGCGAAGCGGGTGGTGCTGATCGCCTGCGGCGAGAACAAGGCCCAGGCGGTGAAGGACTGCTTCTTCGGCCCCATCAAGCCCCAATCTCCCGGCTCCATTCTGCAGCTGCACCCGGATTTCATCCTGGTTGCGGACGAGGCGGCACTGTCGCTGGTAAAGTAACCGAATAAAGCAAGCAGGGCCTGCGCCAAACCGGCGCAGGCCCTTTTGTCATGATTTCAGCTTCAGTGTCACCGCAAACCGGCAGCCCCCGGTGGGGCGGTTTTCTACGGTGATCTCGCCGCCGGATATGTCCAGAATCCGCTTCACCAGCGCAAGGCCCAGGCCGTTGCCCTCCTCCTTGTGGGAGCTGTCAGCCTGGTAGAATTTGTCGAAGATGTGTTTTTTGGCGTCCTCGGAAAGACCGGGACCCTCGTCATCAATGGTGAAAACAGCGGTGTCGCCCTGGCGGACCAGCCGCATGGAGATCAGGCCGCCCTGGGGACCGAACTTGATGGCGTTGCTGATCAGGTTGTCCCAGACGTGGCGGATGATGGTTTCGTTGCCCAGATATTCGATGCTTTCCAGCTCCGCGTCAAATTCCGTTTCCTTCTTCTCCCAGGCGGGCTCCAGGGCCACGATGGACTGGCGAATCTGCTCATCCAGGCGGTAGACGGTCTGGCCCGTGGGGATGGACTGGTTCTCAATTTTTGACAACAGCAGGATGCTTCCCACCAGCGTGGACAGGCGCTGGGTGTTGTATACGATCTTGTCAACATACTGGCGCTGGTCATCGGTGAGGTTTTCACCGCCCTGCAGCAGCATGGAGTAGCCCTCAATGGCGTTGATGGGTGTTTTGAACTCGTGGGAGACATTGGACACAAAATCCGTCTGGAGGATCTCGGTAGTACCCAGCTCCTTGGCCATCAGGTTGAATCCGGCGTAGACCTCGGTGATCTCACTGGAGGAGGAGTGGCCCTCCAGCCGGACGGAGAAATCGCCGCCCGCAACCTCTTCCATGGCACCGCGCAGCTTTTTGATAGGATCAAAAAAGTATTTCGCCACATAATTTGTGGCGATGGTGCCGACGGTCAAGCTGATGAGACCCAGGTCAAGAATCAGCAGCACCATCTGGTTCATGGGGACGATGTCCTCCAGAATGTAATACAGCACCAGCGCAAGGGTGATGCACACGATCAGCTCCACCTGCACCAGCAGTGTCAGCCGCAGCCGCAGGCTGAGCCGGTCCAGGCGGCCTTTGCGGGCCCGGCCGAATTCCTTTCGGGCCTTCATTGCCGCACCACCTTGTAGCCGACGCCCCGAATGGTGACGATCCGGAAGTCCTTGCAGTCCCGGAAGCGGTCCCGCAGGCGGCCAATGTGGACATCCACCGTGTGGGTGTCGCTGTCGGAGTCGTAGCCCCAGATCTCATCCATCAGCTGCTGGCGGGTAAAGAT
>CAZHEG010000202.1:0-2665 GCA_964531435.1 uncultured Oscillospiraceae bacterium
CAAAGACCTTCTGCTCCAACTGCAAGGTCCATTGCTACAAAGCGGATATGCGGGAAAAGATCCGTGCGGTGATGCGGTTTTCCGGCCCGCGGATGATCTTCCATCATCCCATTATGGCGGTGCGCCATGTGATCGAAACCAAAAGAGAAAAGAAACGACTGGAGAAAAATACATGAAAAAAGTTCTGTACATCATTCTCGGCTGTATTGGCGTGGGTCTTGGGGCCGTGGGCGCGGTGGTGCCCATGCTGCCTGCATTTCCTTTCCTGATGCTGGCTGCCTTCTGCTTCGCCCGCTCCTCCGAGAAGCTGGATACCTGGTTTAAAAATACGAAGCTTTACAAGGATAATCTGGAGGACTACGTGGCGGGACGGGGCATGACCTGGAGGACCAAGATCCGCATCATGGTCACGGTGACGCTGCTGATGAGCGTTGGCTTTATCATGATGCATTCCGTCACGGTGGGCCGCATCGTCCTTGCCTGCGTGTGGGTATTCCACATCCTTTACTTCATTTTCGGCGTCAAGACCATCCCTGCGGAAGTAAAGGAAGCGGTGAAGGCATGAAAAAGCTTCTGAATATAGCGCTGCTGGTCAGCTTTCTGGTCACGGTGCTGGTGCCGGTGACAGGCGTGCAGATCCACAAGCTGGCATCCTGCCTGTTTTTGGTGCTGTGCCTGGTGCACACGGCTGTGTACCGCAGGAAGCTGGGACTCAAGCGGTATCTGCTGCTGGCCATCGTGGTCATCTCCTTTTTGTCGGGGTTGCTCGGCATGATCCTGGACCAGTACCCCATCATCATGGTGCTGCACCGTGTGATCTCCCTGGCGGTGGTATTCTTTATGGCCATCCACATTTTTGTGTTTCACAAGCGGCTGAAATAAATCCCTCATAAAATCGCCTCCCGCGGGCAATAATAGCTTTGAACTCAAGAAAAAGGAGGTCACGGCTATGAATTGCAACGCAAACAAGTGCATCGAATGCACCGTCCAGCAGTGCGCTTATCATTGCCAGGGCGAGAACTACTGCACCCTGGATAAGATCCATGTGGGCACCCACGAGATGAACCCCACCATGGACCAGTGCACCGACTGCATGTCCTTCCGCAAGAAGTAAAGAAAAGCGGCAGCTTCGGCTGCCGCACATTTTTATCTTGACGAACCAAAGGAAAACCCGTATGATAGGAAAAATACGTTATTCTTTCATGCCTTTTTCATATTTGCCGTGTAAAATGGTTTGGTAAGAAATACAGGAGGATTTTCCATGGATATTTATGATAATGAAAATATTGCCGGTCCCCAGGAAACACCGGAGACCGAAAGCATCCGGTTCGAGGTGACACCGCCCCAGGAATCCCAGGAGCCTTTGGAGGAGCCGAAGAAAAAGAAGGGCAAGGCCGGAAAGGTCGTAAAGTTCATTCTGACTGTCCTGGCTGTCAGCCTGGTGGTGGCGGCCTGCTCCGCCTCGGTGTGGGCCTTCAGCCGGCTGTACGTTCAGGAGCTGCGGACGGAGCAGCTGCTCAGCGAGCTTTATGACCGCATCGGTGAACTGGAGGAGGAGCTGGCATCCAAGTCCTTTACCGGCAACGGCAATTCCATTTCCGGTTCTCCCAACACCGGTGCCGACGGGAGCCAGACCCCCGGCCAGGTGTACGCGGATGTGGTGAACAGTGTGGTTGCCATTACCAGCGAGTCCTTAAGCACCAGCAACGGCAGCAACTATACCAGCACCACCTCTTACGGCAGCGGCTTCATCCTGACGGAGGATGGCTACATCGTCACCAACTATCACGTGGTGGAGGGCGGCACGACCCTGACGGTCACCACCTATGACGGCAGCGAGTACGCCGCGGTGCTCCGTGGCTACGATTCCACAAATGATATCGCGGTGCTGAAGGTGCTGGCCCAGGGCCTGCCGGCAGTGACCCTTGGCTCCAGCGATGACCTGATCGTGGGTGACCAGGTGCTGGTCATCGGCAATCCCCTGGGAGAGCTGACTTCCACCCTGACGGTGGGCTATATCAGCGCCAAGGACCGGGTCATCACCACCGACGGCAGCCAGATCAATATGCTCCAGACCGACGCGGCGGTGAACTCCGGCAATTCCGGCGGCCCCATCTTCAATATGAACGGCGAGGTGGTGGGCATCATCACCGCCAAGTATTCCGGAACCACCAATTCCGGCGCCACCATTGAGGGCATTGGCTTTGCCATTCCCATCGATGATGTGGTTTCCAAGATCTCTGACCTGAAGGAATACGGCTACATCACCGGCGCATACCTGGGCGTTATGGTTCGGGATGTGGACCGGGATGTGGCGGAATACTACGGCCTGCCCCTGGGCGTGTATGTGGCGGAGGCTGTGGACGGCTACTGTGCCGCCGCTGCCGGACTGCAGTCCAAGGACATCATCATCGCCCTGGGCGATTACACCATCACCAGCATGAACGGCCTGACCCGGGCGCTGCAGAATTTCAAGGCGGGGGATACCACTACCATCACCGTCTGGCGCGGCGGCCTGGTGGTGAAAATGGAGATCACCCTGGACGAAAAGCCGCACTAACAGAACAAAGGGGCGCGTTGCAAAACGCGCCCCTTCTGCGTTTAACCCACGTCATTGCGAGGAGCCGCCTTACCCTCTCCCGGGGAGAGGGTGCCCCCGAAGGGG
>CAZHEG010000203.1:0-2658 GCA_964531435.1 uncultured Oscillospiraceae bacterium
TTTTTTCTTCAAAGGTCTTTACAAGCTGACTTTTTTGGGATATAATAGCAGCAAAGTTACCCAAGGAGGTCGATAGCATGACGGAACAGCATACACAGAAATTCACTGTCCCCAGCGACGACAAGGAGAATATGCGCCGCATTCTGCGGGCCGTGTTTGACGCACTGCAGCAGAAGGGCTACAATCCTGTCAACCAGATCGTTGGATACCTGCTGACAGAGGATCCCACCTATATCACCAACTACAACAATGCCAGAAGCATGATCTGTAAGTTGGACCGGGATGAGCTGCTGCAGGAGCTGGTGCGCTGCTATCTGGCCTGATCCAACCAACGGCAAGAGGCCTTTGCCACGGCAAAGGCCTCTGTTTTCTAACAATTTCATACTCCCTCCGTCTTACAAAATCCAAATTTTCTCCCGCGCCGGGTCTGCCAAATGCTGGCAATTGGCCCGGTTCAGTTGACACTCTGGTTACAAAGTGTTACAATCCGGTTACAAAATCACGATAGGAGGTAACCAATATGGCTGAAGAAAACGCAGTTCTCATGTACAAGGGTCATCCGCTGATGCGGAAGGACAACATGATCTATTACGGATCCATGGCTGACAGTCACATCGTCATGCTTCAGGTGCTGGAGACCAAGAAGGTCGGCGACCTGGATGTGGCGACCAAGGTTTCTGTTCAGCTGCAGCTCACCAATCCCGCCGCCAGAAGCCGGGATCGGATCGTTAAGAAGAGCGAAAAGGACGGCCTGTACACGGCTTTGGATTTTGGCTGTGTATGGCTGGAGCGTGCTCTGGCAGGTAAGTAATTGCAAGCCGGGTAAAACCCGGCTTGCGTAAGACGGAGGGCAATGTATGAAATTATCGCATCGTATTGTCAGCCTGGTGCTGACGATTTTTTTGTTTACAGGCATATTTTCCGTGACGGCTTCTGCCGCTACGGATATTAAAACCGGCGTGGCGTTTGTCACCGCTTCCTCGCTGCGGCTGCGCAGCGGCCCGGGGAGCAGCTACTCCACCCTTGCATACGCGCCGAAGGATGACGTTGTGGTGCTGCTGGGGAAAACCGGGCAGTGGTATAAGGTTCTTTACAACCTGAAGGAGGGCTATATGCACAGCTCCTATCTGGATGTAAAGACCAAGGAAAATGTGGAGCTTGGCTGGGGCAGCGTCTGCGGCTCGTCGGTCAATGTCCGCAGCGGTCCCGGCACCGCCTACTCCCGGGTAGCTGTCGCGGGAAAGGGTGACAGGGTCTACATCATCGGCATCAACAGCCAGTGGTATAAGGTCATCTTCGGCGATACCATCGGGTATATCCGCAGCGACTATGTGGATCTGACGGAGATTCCCTATGAGAACGCGGCATCGGACAATGAGCCTATTTTCTTCATCGGGGGCAAATCCACCGGTGTGACGCCCAGCGCGGCGAATCTGAATTCCGCCGACACCAAAGCATACAGGATCATCGCAACGGCGAAGAAGTACATCGGTGTACCCTATGTCTGGGGTGGCAGCACCCCCAGCGGGTTTGACTGCTCCGGGCTGGTGCAGTATGTATTCGCTGCCCACGGTGTGACCGTGCCCCGGACGTCGTCCCTGCAGTATAAGGCGGGCACAGCCGTCAAAAAGGCGAACCTGCAGCCCGGTGATCTGGTATTCTTCATCACCAGCGGCAGCACGGTGAACCATGTGGGCATCTACATGGGCAATGACCAGTTTATCCACAGCTCCACCAGCAAGGGTGTGACCATTTCCAGCCTGTCCAATACCTACTGGTCCGGCTGCTATTACGGCGCAAGACGAGTTCTGTAATTTCATTTTTCCTCATATGGTTTACCGACCAATTTGTTAAGGTGGTATGCCATATGAGGAAATTTTTTTGTGGCTTGCTGGTGCTGGTGCTGCTGACCGGGTGCAGCGGGGTGCAGGAGGAGCTGGATGAGGCTATGGAGCTGCGGGCGAGGATGATCGCGGGGAATATTTCATTCCGGGCGGAGATCACCGCGGACTACGGGGATGAGAGCTACGTTTTCACCATGGACTGCACCGCGGACACGGCGGGAAAGCTCTCCTTTACGGTGGTGGAGCCGGAGGGAATCTCCGGGGTTACGGGCTCGGTGTCGGGCAGCGGGGGGAAGCTGACCTTTGGGGATACGGCGCTGGCCTTCGAGCTGATGGCGGACGGACAGTTTTCCCCGGTGAGCGCCCCGTGGATCCTTATCAAGACACTGCGCAGCGGATATCTGACCTCCTGCACCCAGGAGGGGGAGCTGCTGCGGCTGAGCATCGATGACAGCTATGCGGATGACGCGCTGCACCTGGATATCTGGCTGAAAGATGATGCTCCGGTGCTGGCGGAAATTTACTGGCAGGGACGGCGGCTGCTGACGCTGGAGGTCGAAAACTTTGTCATCTCGTAACATCCTGCCGAAGAAAGCATAGAATGTGTTACCTTCGTGACCGTATAAATTGCCTGTGGACGTGGGAAAATATCATCAGCCGCGTTACATATGGATCACGGTAGCGCAGGTGAGTTTTCTTCGGAGCGTGAAGCACATGGATGAAACAGTGAAACGGGGCGACATTTTTTACGCAGACCTGTCGCCGGTGGTGGGCAGCGAGCAGGGAGGGACCAGGCCGGTGCTGATCGTGCAGA
>CAZHEG010000204.1:0-2630 GCA_964531435.1 uncultured Oscillospiraceae bacterium
TGCAACAGATCGAAAAACTGAAATTCGACCCTCGCAACAAAGGAAGGGCACGTCGCGGACGTGCCCTTCTCTTATTCAGCTCAGGCTGGCGATATACTCCTCCAGCGTCAGGCCGGACTCGTGGAGCTCCGCCGCCACCTCGGTGCCCACATAGCGGTAGTGCCAGGGCTCGTAGATGATGCCGGTCACGCCGGTCTTATCCTTGGGATAGCGCAGGACGAAGCCATACTCCCAGCAGTGCTCCATCAGCCATTTCTGGCCCGCCAGATCCTCCTGCTCCTCCACCAGGCTCCAGATCTGGGTGTCGATGATATCCACCGCCAGACCGAGCTGGTGCTCGCTGGTGCCGGGGATGGCGCTGATGGTGGCGGCCACCACCTCCGCCTCCGCCCGGGAGTAGCCGTTGGCGATCTGCTTCTGCACCTGCCGCTCGTACAGGTATTCCTGCCGGGCCTGGGTGCGGTAAGCGGAAACCACATAAACGGTGTGGCCCGCCTTGGTGCAGTCACCCAGCATCTGCATCAGCGCATCGTAGCAGGACGCGTCCACCTTCATGGAGTTGCCGTACTTGGTGGGCAGCTCCTTCAGATCCGCCTCGTAGCCCTCGGGAACATAGTTCCAGGGGTTCACCAGCTGGATGCGCCGTCCCTTTGAAGTAAAATACCAGTTCCAGCCGTCGATCTCCACCTGGCCCCGGGCCATGGTGCCGTCGGGCAGCAGGTAGTAAAGTCCGTCCTCCAGCTCCAGCCAGCCGCAGTAAGGAGTTCCGTCCTCCCGGACGTAGTAGGTGCTGCCGCCGATCTCCTGCCAGCCGGGGGCATACAGTGCGCCGTTTTCATCCAGGCAGTAGGTCACGCCGTCGATCTGGGTCAGGCCGGTGCAAACCTCCCCGTCGGGGCCGTAGTAGCTGCCATCCTGCCAGCCGGTGCGCAGGGGCTCGGTGGTCTGCGTCGGATCATCCGTGGGGGCGGTGGTCGTGGACTGGGTGGTATCGCGGGTCTCCTCGGGGGGCTGTTCATCAGACCCCAGATACACCACAACGCCGATCAGCCCGACCAGAATCAGCACCAATATAACGATCAGGCCCTTGAGCATCCGGGCCGCAGCTTTATTCTTCTTTTTTCTCTTTGCCATTTGGGTTCGCCTCCGTTTTCTATTCTGTATTCTACCACGGCTCCCATTCCTTTGTAAAGTGCTGATTTACAAAGGGTGCAAAAGATGCTATAATATCCAAAAATCGACACAAAGGTGGGGCCGAAATGAGAAAAGGCGACTTGATCTACACCCAATATGTGAACATCCTCCGGGAGGAGCTGCGCCCCGCCATGGGCTGCACCGAGCCCATCGCCCTGGCCTACGCCGGAGCCAAGGCCCGGCAGCTGCTGGGCTGCCTGCCGGATCGGATCTCCATCCGGGTCAGCGGCAACATCATCAAAAATGTGAAAAGCGTCATCGTGCCCAACACCGGCGGCCTCCACGGCATCGGCCCGGCGGTCTGCGCGGGCATCGTCGCCGGCGACGCGGACAAGGTGCTGGAGGTCATCAGCTCCGTGACGGATGACCAGCGCGCCCAGCTTGCCCAGTACCTGCAGACGGTGCAGCCTGACATCCGCCCGGCGGATTCGCCTCTGGTCTTTGACATCGACCTGACGGTTTCCGCCGGAAGCGATACCGTCCGCCTTCGCATCGTGAACCACCACACCAATCTGGTGCTGCTGGAGAAAAACGGCGAAAAGCTGCTGGAGCTTCCCATCGAGGAAAGCAGCGAGGACCACCTGACGGACAAATCCTGCCTGAATATCGAATCCATCGTGGACTTCGCGGACTGTGTGGACATTGCGGACATCGAGGAAGTGGTGGGCCGGCAGATCCGCTACAACATGGCCATCGCCCGGGAGGGCATCCAAAATCCCTGGGGTGCCAACATCGGCAGCGTCATCCTCTCCCACCAGGGAGAGCTTCTCAGCAAGCGGGCCGCGGCCTATGCCGCCGCAGGCAGTGACGCCCGGATGAGCGGCTGCGAAATGCCGGTGATCATCCTCTCCGGCTCCGGCAACCAGGGCATCACCGCCAGCGTCCCGGTCGCCGTATACGCCGAGTGCCTGGGCAAAAGCTGGGAGGAGCTGCTGCGGGCCGTGGTCCTCAGCGACCTGGTGACCATCCATCAGAAAACCGGCATCGGACGGCTTTCCGCCTATTGCGGCGCCATCAGCGCAGGCTGCGGCGCAGGCGCGGGCATCGCTTACCTGCTGGGCGGCAGGCTCCACGCCGTGGCCCACACTGTGGTCAACAGCGTTGCCATCCTCTCCGGTACCATCTGCGACGGTGCCAAGCCCTCCTGCGCGGCGAAGATCGCCGCGGCGGTGGACGCGGGCATCCTGGGCTGGCAGATGCACCAGGAGCACCAGCAGTTCTACGGCGGCGACGGCATTGTCACCAAGGGCGTGGACAAAACGGTTAAAAACGTGGGCAGGCTTGCCAGCGAGGGTATGCGGCAGACCGACCGGACCATTCTGGAGATCATGCTCAGCGACGGCTGCTGAGCGGCTATACAAAATCAGCAAGGGGCGCGTTTTTCAACGCGCCCCTTGCTGCGTTTCACGCACGTCATTGCGAGGAGCCGCCCCAAA
>CAZHEG010000205.1:0-2607 GCA_964531435.1 uncultured Oscillospiraceae bacterium
ACGGTCTTCAGGACTTCTTCACCGTACAGGTCCTGAGAACCCACCACAAACCAGAAATTATACTTGCTCATGATATTCATCCTCCATATTTATTGGTATTTTTGTTTTGAATGTTTCATCAGGCAGGTAGAAACCAGCATGACGATTGGGAACAGCAATGCGGCGGCAATTCCCTTGCGCAAGCTACCGCCCTGAGCGTCTGCCGCGATACCCACTACCGTGGGACCGGAAGCGCAGCCCAGGTCACCGGCCAGCGCCATCAGGGCATACATGGCAGTGCCTCCGCCGGGCAGCGCAGCCGCCGCCATGGAGAAGGTGCCGGGCCAAAAAATGCCCACAGAAAAACCGCAGACTGCACAGCCAAGCAAGCCCCAAACAGGCTCCGCCGTAAATGCCGCCAGGCAGTAGCAGGCGATGCACAGCACAGCGCTGAAGATCATCATTGACTTCAGGGGGATCTTTTCGCTGTACTTTCCATAGATGGCCCGGGAAGCTCCCATCATGACCGCAAAGGCGCAGACGCCCAACAGATCACCCATGGTCTTGGACAGGTTCAGGGCGGATTCCGCGAAAGCGGAGACCCACTGGGATACCGCCTGCTCCGAGGCACCGGCGCAGACCATCATGACGATCACCAGCCAGAATACCTTCTGCCCCAAAAGCTTTCCGAAGGGCAGCTTCTCCCCTTCCGCGGTAATGGGATACAGGGGGACCAGGGCGTAATACACGGCATTGAAGGCAGGGACCACAGCCCAGATACAGGCCATTACGCCCCAGTGCCGGGTGCCAACAAAGTGAAAGAAAACGGTAGAAAGCAGAACCACAGCCACATGACCCCAGCAGTAGAAGGAGTGGAGCAGGCTCATAGCTGCCTCCTTCTTCTCCGTAGGGCAGGCCTCCACCACGGGGCTGACCAGCACCTCAATGATGCCGCCGCCAATGGCGCAGAGCACAACGCCGGTCATAATGCCCGCATAAGGGTCCAAAAGCTTCGGCAGCACCGCCATGCCCACCAGACCCAACGCAGAGCAAATGTGGGCAACCACCAGACAGATCCGGTAACCGATCCGGTCCACCACCTTTGCGCAGACCATATCCACACCCAGCTGCACCAGAAAATTCACCGTGGTGATCAGGGTGATCTTCTGCAGCGAAAGGCCCAAATCAGACTGGAATGTGAGAAACAGCAGCGGCGCAAAGTTATTGACGATAGCCTGGCAGATATAGCCCAGATAGCTGGCGTAGATGGTGTGGGAAAAACTGCCAAAACGCCCGAGCTTCATATCAGATCACTTCGACAGCGGTCTTTTCCACCTTCAGAAGCTGCTTATACTGCTGGATGTATGTATTGAAGCCATCCACATCCGCCTGGTCAGGCTTCAGGGTGGTGCTCTTGGCATCAGCGAAAACGTGGGCGTTCAGGTAGCCCTCCAGGGTCTCGCCGTCTGCCTTGTTTGCCCGGTAAGCAGCCAGCAGGGCCATGCCGTAGGGTCCGCCCTCGCCTGCGGTCTCCATGCAGGTGACAGGAGCATTGCAGGCAGCCGCCATATACTTCTGGCCCACCACCGGGGTCTTGAACAGGCCGCCGTGGCCCGTCAGGGAGTCGATGGCAACATGCTCTCCCGCCAGGATGTCCATGCCGATCTTCAGGGTAGACATGGTGGAATACAGCTGAGCGCGGAAGAAATTTGCCAGGGTGAACTTGCTCTCAGGCTTGCGCACCACCAGGGGACGGCCTGCGTCCATATGGGTCACGCCCTCGCCTGCCATGTAGTTGCATACCAGAATGCCGCCGCAGTCGGGATCGCCCTCCAGGCTCTTCTGGTACAGCTTGGTGTAGACCTCGCCCATAGAAGGCTCAGCACCCAGCAGATCCGCGGTCTCCTTCAGTACACCGACCCAGGCGTTGGTATCATTGGTGCAGTTGTTGCAGTGCACCATGGCAACAGGCTTGCCGGTGGGGGTGGTGACCATGTCGATCTCTTCGTAAACCTTTTCCAGAGGATGCTCCAGAACCACCATGGAGAAGATGGAGGTACCGGCAGAAACATTGCCCGTGCGGGGTGCTACGGCGTTGGTAGCGGTCATGCCGGTTCCCGCGTCGCCTTCAGCGGGGGCAAAGATGATGCCCGGCTCCAGCAGACCATCCAGCAGCTTTGCGCCGCTTTCCGTCAGGCAGCCCGCCTCATCGCCGGCGTTCAGCACGGCAGGCAGCACCTGGGACACCTTCCAGGGGAGGTTCTTCTCCTCCAGCATCTTTTCGATCTTGTCCATCATGGTGCTGTCGTAGTTCAGCGTATCAGAATCAATGGGGAAAATGCCGGAGGCTTCGCCAACACCCACCGCGTTGACGCCGGTGAGCATATAGTGGACATAGCCTGCCAGGGTGGTGATGTGGGCGATCTGGGGAATGTGCTCCTCACCGTTCAGGACGGCCTGATACAGGTGGGAGATGCTCCAGCGCTGGGGAACGTTGAAATGGAATGCTTCCGTCAGCGCGGCGGCTGCGGGACCGGTGATGGTATTCTGCCAGGTACGGAAAGGCACCAGCAGGTTCCAGTCCTTGTCAAAGGCCAGATAGCCGTGCATCATGGCGGAAACGCCCAT
>CAZHEG010000206.1:0-2602 GCA_964531435.1 uncultured Oscillospiraceae bacterium
GCAGACATCGGGCTTCAGGGCACGAAGCTCCTCCACTGCCTCCTGGTCCTTAAAGCTTTCAGGCTGGTAAACAGGAATGCCGCCGGCAAGGGCCACCTCCTTGACGGGAGATGCCACCAGCTTCATTCCCCTGCCCTTGGGCCGGTCGGGCTGGGTATAAACACCGACGACATCAAAGCCGTCAGCGATAATCTTTTTCAGGCAGGTCGCCGCGATATCCGGCGTGCCCATAAACACAACGCGCATGGGTCATCCTCCAAACAGCGGTCAGCCTGACCGCCTCTTATTCCTCCGCTTCCAGCTCTTCGTCGGTGAGGAAGCGATCCATGACCTGGGTGTAGATGATGCCGTCCAGGTGGTCAAGCTCATGGCAGAAGCACCGGGCGATCAGCTCCTCGCCCTCAGCCTCGAACCACTCGCCGTGGCGGTCCTGGGCACGGACCTTGGCATAGTAGGGCCGGGTCACCAGGCCGTACTTGCCGGGAACAGACAGGCAGCCCTCGGGGCCGGTCTGCTCGCCGTCCGTCTCCAGGATGGTGGGATTCACCAGCTCCAGAATGCCGTCGCCGGTATCCACCACCACGACCCGCCGCAGAATGCCCACCTGGGGCGCGGCCAGGCCGACACCGCCGGAGTCGATCAGCGTGTCGTTCATATCCTTGAGCAGCTTGTGCAGCCGCCAGTCAAAATTCTCCACCGGCCGGCAGACCTTGTGCAGGGCCGGCTCCTTATCTGTCAGAATTTTTCTTAAACCCATTTGTTTTCCCTCTTTATTCCTCAAATCCGTTGATGTCGGCGAATGCGGACACGCCCCGGTTCGCGCCGTCCTTGCTGAACTGGCGCAGCAGATGGGCAATGAGAAGCCGCATCTGCCGGGTCATCCGGCCCCGAAGGGTCAGGCGGTAACGGAAATTATAGTTGATCTTCGGCACCGCGCAGGGTGCAGGCCCCAGGACACGGCAGTTTTCCTGAATGTATTGTCCCTGGCGCAGGCATGCGGTCAGGCTGTCCCGGAATTTTGCCGCGCCCCGCAGAACATGGCTCTCCTCCTGGCCCACGAAGGTGATGACGGTAATATCACCGAAGGGCGGCAGTTCCAGCTTTTGCCGCAGCTGGATCTCCAGCTCATAAAAGCTGTCGTAATCCTGCCGGGCTGCCAGCTGCAGCACCTTGTGCTCCGGCACCATGGTTTGGATCAGCGCCTCACCGGCGGCATCGCCGCGGCCCGCCCGGCCCACCACCTGGGTCAGCATATTAAAGGTGGTCTCCGCTGCCCGGTAGGAGCCGGAATACAGACTCATATCCGCGTCCAGCACCCCCACCAGCGTCACATCCGGCAGGTTCAGGCCCTTGGCGACCATCTGGGTGCCGATCAGCACCGGGACACGGTCTTTCTTGAAATGATCCAATATCTTCTCATGGGTATTGGATGCGCTGACGGTATCCGAGTCCATCCGGGCCACTTCCATATCCGGGCACAGCTCCAGAAGCTCCTGTTGGGCTTTCTGGGTGCCGGTTCCGATGGTCTTCAGGGGGCCGCCGCAGACGGGGCACCGCTTGGGGGCGGGCTGGGAATAGCCGCAGTAGTGGCACATCAGCCGGCCGTTGGCACTGTGCCAGGTCAGCCTTGCGCTGCAGCGGGGGCACTCCGGCGCGTCGCCGCATTCCACGCAGACCAGCGCCCGGGCATTGCCCCGGCGGTTCAGGAAGAGGATGGTCTGCTTCCCCGCCTCCCGGGTATCCCGGATGGCCTCCAGCAGCTCATAGCTGAAGGAGAGGTCGTTGCCCATCTTCACTTCTTCACGCATGTCCACCATGCGGACCTTGGGAAGGTCCCTGCCGTTGAACCGCTCCGGCAGCTTATACAGGCGGTATTCGCCCTGCTTTGCCCGGTACATACTCTCCACCGATGGGGTGGCAGAGCCCAGGAGCACCAGGGCATTTTCTTTATGACCCCGCCAGATGGCCACCTCTTTGGCCGAATAACGGGGAGAATTTTCCGATTTATAGGAGTGTTCCTGCTCCTCATCCATAATGATAAGGCCCAATTGTGAACTGGGTGCGAACACGGCGGATCTTGTTCCGATGATGACCCGGGCCTCTCCATCCCGGACCCGCTTCCACTGGTCGCAGCGCTCCCCCACAGACAAGCTGCTGTGGAGCACCGCGGTGGACTGGCCGAAATGGGCCGCCAGCAGGCTCAGTAATTGGGGTGTCAGGGCGATCTCCGGCACCAGCAGCAGCGCTGCCTTGCCATCGTCCAGACATTTCTGAATCAGCTTCAGATAGACCGAGGTCTTTCCCGATCCGGTGACGCCGTACAGCAGCGCCACGCCGGGGGTATCCATCTCCATTTGTTCCGCAATGCCCTGAAACGCAGCCTGCTGCTGCGCCGTCAGGACCAGGGGACCATCCAGCTGCGCCGGACGGATCTGGCTGCAGCGAAGAGTTTCCCGCTCCGACAGCTGCAAATAGCCCAGGGCTTCCAGCCGCTTGACCGTGGCGGTCCTGGCACCGGTAAAGTAGCACAGCTCCTTCACGGAAGCCGTTCCCAAGCTGCACAGCAGCTCCAGCACAGCCTTCTGCGCAGGAGCCCGCAGGC
>CAZHEG010000207.1:0-2591 GCA_964531435.1 uncultured Oscillospiraceae bacterium
CCCCAGGGAGAAGCTTTATTTGCGCCGCGGCGCCCGCAGGCGGATCATATCCGCCCCTGCATTGGGGTATGGCACATCAGTGGGATATACTCCAATTCCTTTTATCTTCTCTTCCAGGTGTTCACACTGCACAGGGCCAGGATGGGGAAGATCTCCAGACGGCCCGCCAGCATATCGAAGCAGAGCACCAGCTTGCTCAGGGTGCTGAAGCCGCCGAAATTACAGGTGGGGCCCACCGCCTCCAGGCCAGGGCCGATGTTATTGAAGCAGGTGATCACCGCGGTCACGTTGGTGCCGACGGAGAAATTATCCAGGGAGATGATCACACAGCTGACCACCATGATGATCACATAGGCCGCCAGATATCCGTCGGTATTGGTGAGCACCGTTTCATCCACCACCCTGCCGTTGCTGCGAACCACCTGAACGGTGTTGGGCCGCATGACCTGGCGGATGTTGCGCCGCAGGTTCTTGAACACCAGCAGCACACGGGCAAACTTCATGCCGCCGCAGGTGGAGCCGGCGCAGGCACCTGTGAACATAAGGGCCACCAGAATGGCCTTGGAAAAGGCAGGCCACTGGTCAAAATCCGTGGTGGCAAAGCCGCTGGTACTCATAATACTGGCCACCTGGAACGCCGCGTGGCGCACCGTTTCTCCCAAAGTGGCGTAGTAATCCTTCAGATTCCACACGATCAGGGCGATGCTGGCCACGATGACGCACAGGTAGGTCCGCAGCTCCTCGTCCTTCAAAACGCTGCGGAACTGCCGCATGAGGATCAGGTAGTAGCAGCTGAAGTTGACACCGAAAATGAACATGAATACCGTGGTCACATTCTGGATGTAGGGGCTGTAGCTGGCCATGGAATCGTTTTTGATGCCAAAGCCGCCGGTGCCCGCAGTGCCCAGGGCGGTGCAGACCGCGTCAAACACCGGCATATCCCCCACCAGCAGGAAAATGAAATTCAGCACCGTCAGGGCGATGTAGATCATATACAGGATGCCTGCCGTCTTGCGCATCTTCGGCACCAGCTTGCCCACGTCGGGACCGGGGCTTTCCGCCCGGAGCAGGTGCATGGTGAAATTGGAGCCCTGGCCGCCGGGATTGATGGCCAGCAGAAACACCAGAACGCCCATGCCGCCCAGCCAGTGGCTGAAGCTGCGCCAGTAGATAATGCCCCTGGACAGGCTTTCCACCTCGGGTAGGATGGATGCGCCGGTGGTGGTAAAGCCAGAAACGGTTTCAAAAAACGCGTCGATCAGCGACGGGATCTCCCGGGAGAACCAGAAGGGCAGGCAGCCGAAAAAGCTGAGGAACACCCAGCTCAGTGCCACGCACACCAGGCCCTCCTTGGCGTTGAGGGCGTTGGGTGCGCCCCTGCACACCAGCCACAGCGCCACCGCCACCGCCGCCATGATCAGGATCGCGTAAACGAAGCCCCACGCAGCCGCGCTTTCCCGGCAGAACAGGCTGATCAGCAGCGCCGGGATCATGAACAGCATTTCCACAAACAATGTCTGGGCGAGGAACCGCCCCATCATTTTATAATTCATAGCTGCCCTCTCTTACGCGAAAATGTCGCCCAGCTGCTGCAGCATGCCCCGGTTGTTGGTGACCACCACCACGGAATCGCCGGGGTAGAACCTGGAGTCGCCGGCGGGAATCTCCGTGACGCGGCCCCGGGTGATACCGGCAACCACCACACCGGGCTTCAGCTTCAGCTCCTTCAGGGGCTTGCCGCAGTTTTCGGTGGTTTCATCCACAACGAACTCGATGGCCTCCGCCAGGCCGTCGGCAATGGTGTGCAGGGACACCGCCGCGCCGGTCTGGTTCCGCATGGCACGGACGTAACGGACGATATCGCTGCAGCACAGCTCTCTGGGGCAGACCACACTGCCCAGGGAAAGGCTGTCGATGACACTGCGGTTTTCCACAGAGCTGAGCTTGGTGATGACCTGGGGGATATCCCGGGCGTTGCCGTAGAGGGAGATGATCATATTCAGCTCGTCCACACCGGTCAGGCTCACCAGCGCGTCACAGTCGTACAGGTTCTCGCTTTCCAGCAGCCCCTGGTCCGTGGCGTCGGCGTGGATGATCTCGGTCTTATGCAGCTGCTCCGCCAGCTCCCGGCAGCGCTCCATATCCTTGTCGATGAGGTAAACGGAAATGCCATCCTTCTCCAGCAGCTCCGCCAGATAATAGCTGATGCGTCCGCCGCCGCAGAGGACCACCTTCCGGGCGGGGCGGGTGATGATGCCCAGGCTCTTCAGCATCTGGCTCAGGTTTTTGGTGGGAGCGGTGACCAGGATCCGGTCGCCCTCCTCCAGCACAAAGGAGCCGCTGTTGGAAACCAGCGCCTTGCCGTCCCGGAGCACCGCGCAGACCAGGACCTTGGTCTTGATGATGCCGTGCATTTCGATCAGGGGGACATTTCGCAGCTTGCTGTCGTTGTCGATGCGCAGCTCCACGATCTCCGTACGGCCCTTGGCAAAGGTGTCGCGGCGGAGGAAGCCGGGATATTTCAGCAGCCGGGCGATCTCACGGGCGGCCTGCAGCTCCGGGTTGATGGTCATGGACAGGGGGAACAGATG
>CAZHEG010000208.1:0-2589 GCA_964531435.1 uncultured Oscillospiraceae bacterium
AGACCACATCGGCGCCCTTGCGGTACAGCTCGTTGATGATCTTGCTGACGGCCTTTTCGTTGCCGGGAATGGCGGAAGCGGAGATGATGATCCGGTCGCCGGCGGTGATATCCACCTGCTTGTGGGTGTTGAATGCCATACGGTACAGGGCGGACATATTCTCTCCCTGGCTGCCGGTGGACACAATGACCACCTTATTCTTGGGCAGGCTCTTGGTAGCCGCCAGGTCCACGATGGTGCCCTGCTTCACCTTCAGATAGCCCAGCTCCTGGGCGACCTTCAGCATATTCTCCATGCTCCGTCCGGTGACCGCCACCTTGCGTCCGTGGCGCTGGGCAGTGGCCAGAATGGCCTGGATGCGGTGCATGTTGGATGCAAATGTGGTGACGATGATGCGCTGGTCACAATTCTTGAACTGGCGGTCCAGGCTCTCCGCCACGGTGTTTTCGCTGGGGGTGTAGCCTGCCCGCTCCACATTGGTGGAGTCGGCGCACAGGGCCAGTACGCCCTCGGAGCCCAGGGCTCCCAGACGGGCCAGATCCATCATGCCGTCGGCGGCGGTGGGGTCGATCTTAAAGTCGCCGGTGAATACCACCTTGCCCACGGGGGTGGTGACGCAGAAGGCCACCGCATCGGCGATGGAGTGGTTCACATGGATAAATTCCACGGTGAAGCATCCGGCCTTCACGGTGTCGCCTGCCTTGTGGGTGATCAGCTTGACCTTGTCCGCCAGGCGGTGCTCCTCCAGCTTCAGCCGGATCAGGCCGTTGGTCATGGCGGTGCCATGGATAGGACAATTGACCTGCTGCATGCAGTAAGGAATGGAGCCGATGTGATCCTCATGTCCGTGGGTAATGAACATGCCCCGCAGCTTCTTCTGGTTCTCCACCAGATAGGTAAAGTCGGGGATCACCAGGTCCACGCCGTACATATCTTCCTCCGGGAAGGCAACGCCGCAGTCAATGACGATCATATCCTTGCCGTATTCCAGGACGGTGCAGTTCTTGCCGATCTCGTCCAGACCGCCAAGGGGGATAATTTTCAGTTTTTCTGCCAAAAGTATACTCCTTTCAAAATTCGCTCTTACAAAAGAGCACAACAAACGAGCAGCCGCCGCCCGAATTTCCGGCCCTGAATCGCCTTTTTTCGGGAAAACGCCTGCGAAATTTTCAGTTTAAATGATGCCCGGGTCTGCCCACCCGGCGCCGATCACCGATAGTATAACACATTTTCCCGGAAAAGTATACAATTATTTTTTCCCAGCCTTCGACAGCCCCGCCGAAGCGATCAGGTCCACATTTCAGTTTATCTTTCCGAAAAAATGGGCGCGCTTGGCGCGCGCCCATCCTGTTCAGTTCTGCCAAAACTGCCGGAATGCCGTGGGCAGCGCCGCCTCCGCTTCGATCTGCTCCGCCGTCATCCAGGTCAGGCCCGGGGCGCATTCCTCCACCTCCAGGTAGACCCCCAGCAGCTCCCACCGGATGTGGGTGAAAATATGCTGCCGTCCGGCGGTGCGCAGAAGCTCCCGGGGCCGCAGGCCCATTTTCTCCACGGCGGCCAGGGCATCCTCCGGCTCCAGAAGCCCCGGTACATTGGGAAATTCCCACATTCCCGCCAGCAATCCCTTGTTCTCCCGCTTGCGCAGGGCATAATATTTGCCGCAGGAGAGGATGAATACCGTTTTTTCCTCCACCCGTTTCTCCCGCTTCGGGGATTTGACAGGAAGCGCCTCCGCCCTGCCCCTTTGGTGGGCGCGGCAGATATGGGCGCAGGGACATTCACCGCAGCGGGGCGCCCAGTTTGGCCCGCAGAGGGTGGCCCCCAGCTCCATCAGTGCCTGAGTGAAGTCCCCCGCCGCAGCGGGATAGATCTGCGCCAGCAGCTCCCGCGCCTTCTTTTTTGCAGCCGGGGTGTCGATGGGCGTATCGTCATCCGTCAGGCGGCTGAGCAGGCGCAGCACATTGCCGTCCACCGCCGGTGTGGGCCTGTCAAAAGCGATGGAAGCCACCGCCCCGGCGGTATACTCCCCCACTCCCGGCAGGGCCAGGATCTCCTCGTAGGTATCGGGAAAAACGCCGCCGTGCCGCTCCATAATGACCTGGGCCGCCTTTTTCAGGTTTCGCACCCGGCTGTAATAGCCAAGGCCCTCCCAGAGCTTGTGCAGGCGCTCATCATCGCACGCCGCAAGATCCGCCACCGTGGGCAGCTCCGCCAGGAAGCGGGCGTAGTAGCCCTTCACAGCCTCCACCCGGGTCTGCTGGAGCATGATCTCCGACAGCCAGATGAAATAGGGTTCCCGGGTCTGCCGCCAGGGAAGCTCCCGGTGGCCCGCGTAGTACCAGGGCAGCAGCAGGCCCGGCAGGCTCTTCAGTTCCTCCATGGCAAGCGCCACCTCCTTTTGGGATATTCTACACCAAAACCGCTTCTTCGTCAATCCGACAGCATTTTCCTCCCTCCTCAAAAATTTTTTCAAAAAACGAAAAATAATGCTTGCATTTTTAAACGGGATGTGCTATTATACCTTAGCACGTGATGTGCACATGCGCCGATAGCTCAGTTGGATAGAGTGACTGACTACGAATCAGTAGG
>CAZHEG010000209.1:0-2566 GCA_964531435.1 uncultured Oscillospiraceae bacterium
GGGAACATATCCAGAACATAGTACTTGGGCTTGGAGAAATCCCACACATCGGTGTGGAAGGTATTGTTCTCCTCCCAATATTTATGCCATTTTTCCTCAATTCTCGCGAAATCGTAATTCATTACGAACACCTCTTCATTCAATTCCGGCGCCCAGGGCACCGGCCAAATTAGTCTCCTTCAATGACGATGCCGGTCAGGTCCACGACCTCGGCATCCGCCCACAGCTTCTCCAGGGCGTAGAACTTACGGGCCTCGTCGGTAAACACGTGGACCACAATGGCACCGTAGTCCAGCAGCTCCCAGGAATTGCCGCGATGGCCCTCACGGCCCAGCATGGTCTCGCCCAGGTTTTCCAGGGTCAGCTCCGCGTAGTCGCAGAGGGTCTTGACGTGGGTGTTGGAGGTGCCGGTGCAGATCAGGAAGTAATCAGCCAGGGAGCTGACCTTGTCGATCTTCAGAAGCTTGATATCCATGCCCTTCTTGTCATCCAGGGCCTTGGTCACCGCAAGGGCGATCTCTTTGGGATTCATCATAGTTATATTTCCTTTCTGGAAGTGAAATTGTATCAAACGCCGCAGACGGGCGCGTTATTCAAATATGCCAGTGCTTCCCTGGACTCGGGGCTGACCTCGTCACCCAGATTGTTCAGGTGCTCCAGGGTCATTTCCAGGCCCGCTTTCAGCGCCGCGTCCAGATCGGTAAATGCCAGCTGGCGCAGCCGCTCCACACCGGGAAGGGTGCGGTTGGGCTCGATGTAATCAGCCACATAGACGATCTTTTCCAGCAGGCTCATGGCGGCCTTTCCGGTGGTATGGTGCCGGATGGCCTCCACCACGGCTTCATTCTCACCAAAGATCCGCTTCGCCACCATGCTGCCGGTGCGGGCATGGAGGGTCTTGGGATAGCGGCGGCTGAAATCATCCAATATGGTATCATACTCGGCACACAATGTCAATTGCAGGGGGCCGTCCAGCGCCTTGGTGATGTCATGGAGGATGCCCGCCCGGGCCGCGTCGGTCTGATCGGCGCCCCAGTGCCGGGCCAGGGCCACGCAGGTATCCCGGCAGCCCAGAACATGGGCCACCCGGTTGGGGTTCAGGAGGCGGATCACCGTCTTTTCCAGCTCCTCCATGGGAAGATCATGATATTCTTCGGCGCAGGAGTACAGTCCATTTTCCCGGATGTAAGCTTCAACGCCCTCCGGCAGGAAGGGGCCGGCGCAGAGGAACACGATCATTCTGCGAAGCTGGGTGGAGGAAATGTCGATGATCTCATTTTCCACCCGGTGGATCTTCACGCCCTCCAGCTCCGCCACCGCGGTGGCGATGGCACCGCTCTCCCCTTTTCCGCCCCGGCGCAGCACCGCCAGGTCGGCAAGCTCTGTGATCCGGTCACGGCCCGCCCAATTGGGGAAGGTACTCAGGATATCGCTGCCCATGAGCAGTGTGAGCTTTGCATCGGGATAACGGTCATGGATGGCCTCCACCGTCCGGTGGGTGTAGCAGATTCCCTCCATGGAAAGCTCCACATCGGAAACCTCCGCGCCGGGAAGCCCGGCAGCCGCGATACGCAGCATTTCCAGCCGCTGCTCACCGGTGGGACTGCCCTCCGGCAGGCGCTTGTGGGGCGCGTCCCCCGCCGGGACAAAGATCACCCGGTCAAGCTCCAGCCGCTCCATGGCAGCATGTGCCGCCTGAAGATGCCCTGTATGAGGTGGATTAAAGGTGCCGCAGTAAATACCGATCCGTTCCATAAAAATGCCCCCGTGATTATTTTTAGTGGATCAATCTTCTCCTCTGAGCTGCTTCTCTCTTGCCTTTTCGATGGATTTTTCGATCGCCTGCTGGCGGAAGTACTGGTTGCGCTGCTCCCGGACCTTCTTGGCCGCGGCGCGGCGGGCACGGACGCCCTTGCCTACCGGGTCTGCCTTGGACTTGGGTGTCTCCTTCCGCTTTGCGCGGCCGGTCTGGTTGCGCTCTGCCTGGCACTTCTCGCTGAAGCGCCAAATGACGAACTTGCTGCCGACGCAGGCAACGCCCTCCGCGCCGGTGGCTTCACAAATCGCGTCGCTGACCTCACGGGCACTCATCAGGGCGGTTTCCAGAACCTTGCCCTTTACCAGCTCCCGGGCAGTCAGCAGCCGCTCGGCCTCGGCGATGACATTATCCGTCACGCCGTCCTTGCCCACCGTCAGGGTGGTATCCAGGGTGTTTGCCTGGGCGCGAAGCTCTGCTCTTTCCTTACTTGTCAGCATATCCTGCCTCCTTGAGTTTCTCATAAAATACCTGCAGCGCGTTTGCCCGGTGGGAAACGCGGTTCTTCTCCGCGCTGCTCATTTCCGCCGTGGACTTGCCCATGGGCGGATAGTAAAAAATCGGATCATAGCCGAAGCCGTTTTCTCCCACAGGGGCCCGCAGCAGCTCGCCGTGGATCTCGCCCCGGGCCTGAATGGTCTCCCCTTCCGGGGTGACCATGGTGATGACACAGACGAATTTTGCCTGACGCTGACCGTCGGGCACCTGCTCCGTGTTTTTCAGCAGGAGCTGCAGCCGTCCCCAATCATC
>CAZHEG010000210.1:0-2537 GCA_964531435.1 uncultured Oscillospiraceae bacterium
TATATCAAAAGAAAAGAAGCAGTTGCCACAACGGGCAACCACTTGGCAAATTCAAGTTTTATCGAACCAATTATAACATAATCCCATACCCATGTGAAGTGAGTATTGGACAATTTTACCCTTCCAAAAATCCAATATATTCGCAAGCAGACCCCTAGGGGTCATCTGAGCCGCACCAAATTTTCGGTGCGGCATTTTTCAACAAAAATTGAAGTTCAATTGAAGTTGAGTTGTAAAAACCCGGGTAAACTGTTGGCATGAATACAACAGGAGGATGATCATCATGGCCCGCCGTACCTACCGCATCCGCCCGGCAGTGCTCCTGCTGTGCGAGATCTTTACCCTGGTCACCGCCATTATCATGCTGTGCACCGGCGAATACAACCGGCTGCTCCTGGCCTGCGCGACCTTTGCCCTGGTGCTCCTGCCCGAGGTTATGGAGCGGCTGCTGAAATGCCGCCTGCATCCGGCACTGTATTATTTCTGCGTCTTTTACGCCCTGGGGCCTATGCTGGGCCACTGCTGGGATTTCTATTACAACATTCCCGGCTGGGATAAGCTGCTCCACATTTCCGGCGGCGTTGTGTTTGCCTTGGTCGGACTTTTCCTGTTTGACTTTATGGGCGGCAGCAATTGCCCGCCCCTGCTCCGGGCGCTGTTTGCCCTGTGCTTTTCCATGGCGCTGTCCGTAGCCTGGGAATTCTTTGAATTCTTCGCGGACCAGGTTTTCCACACCGATATGCAGAATGACACCGTCATCACCGCCCTCCACTCCCACCTCCTGGGGCCCGCCCCCGGCGTTCCCGGAACCATTTCCGGCATTTCCTCCGTGGTGGTAAACGGCACCCGGCTCCCCGTGGAGGGCTATATCGACATCGGCCTCATCGACACCATGAATGATATGCTGGTGGAGACCCTGGGCGCTGTGGTCGTCGCCGTCATCCACCTGGCAGGGCGCGGAGCGAAGCTCATCACCCCCATCCGATCCTGACCCGAAAGGAAGAATATTATGAAAGCGATCAAACATTTCATCGGCGGTTTCCTGCTGTGCCTGGCGGAGATCATCGCGGGCATTCTGCTGCTGATCGATCCTGCCATGTTTACCTCCGCCATCATCGTTACCTGCGGCGCGGCGATGCTCCTCTTCGGAATCGGACGGACCGTCCGCTATTTCCGGACACCGGCAGAGGAAGCCAGCGCCGGCCACGATCTTTTCTCCGGCCTGCTTCTGCTGCTGCCGGGCATCGCCTGCACCTTCTTTGCTGACCGGATCGCTGCCGCCTTCCCCACCCCCGCCTTTCTTTACGGCATCGTGCTGCTGATCACCGGCATAAGCATGGTCCAGTGGTGCGCGGACCAGATCCGGCTGAAGCAGGGCAGGTGGGTCAGCGCGGCGGTCAGCTGCGCCGCATCCTTCCTGTGCGCCGCCTTGATCTTCCTGGATCCCTTTCCTTCTGCCGATGGGCTGTGGATGTTCACCGGCATTGCGCTGATCCTCGACGCCTTCCTGAACATCGTTGCCTTCCTTCTCAGTGGCAGCCGCAGCGAAAAGAGCAAAAGTGTCTGAAAGGCTGATATACGATCCCCCTTTGAGCGGGCCGTTTGCACAATGCAGCGGCCCGCTTTCTGTTGCTTTTTGCCATTGACAGACAGGCTAAAAATCAATATAATTACATCTGTGGAATAATGCGAAAAGCACAAAATTTCCGGCATCCCATTTTATTTTGGCTAATAGCCACAGGAGGTATAATCAATGGATGTATTAAGCAGACTGGCAAGATCCATCGTCGTTCCTGTCGTCGTTATTGACGATGCGAAGGACGCTGTTCCCTGCGCCAACGCAATGGTCGCCGGTGGTGTCGACGTTATGGAGATCACCCTCCGTACCGCTGCCGCCCTGGATTCCATCAAGGCCGTTGCCGATAACTGCCCCGACATGCTGGTCGGTGCCGGCACCGTTCTGAACCTGGAGCAGTGCAAGGCCGCCGTCAACGCAGGCGCCAAGTTTATCGTTTCCCCCGGCATCGACGCTGAAGTCGTTTCCTGGTGCATCGAGAACGGCGTTGCCGTTACCCCCGGCTGTGTCACCCCCACCGAGATCACCCTGGCCGTCAACCTGGGCCTGAAGGTGGTCAAGTTCTTCCCCGCCAATGTTTACGGCGGCCTGAACGCCATGAAGAACCTGTCCGCTCCCTTTGTCGGCGTGAAGTTCATGCCCACCGGCGGCGTCAACGCAGCCAACATCAAGGAATATGTGGACTCCCCCTTCATCCACGCCGTGGGCGGCAGCTGGGTCTGCCCCAAGGCCGACATCGCCGCAGGCAACTGGGACAAGATCACTGCCCTGTGCATCGAGGCCCGCAAGAACGCAGTAGGCTAATTGATCCGTTATTATTATATTTGAAAGGAAATAGATCACAATGGCAAGAATTATTACCTTCGGCGAGCTGATGCTGCGTCTGCAGCCCTACAACTACGAGCGCTTTGTTCAGGCTTCCAACGTCGAGTTCACCTTCGGCGGCGGTGAGGCCAACGTC
>CAZHEG010000211.1:0-2528 GCA_964531435.1 uncultured Oscillospiraceae bacterium
TGTGGACATCCAGGTGGTTGGGGGCCAGGTTGGTCACCACTGCCACATGGGGGCTTCGGGTCATATCCATCAGCTGGAAGGAGCTGAGCTCCACCACCGCATAGTCCGTTTCCCGCATCTGCCGCGCCAGGGGCAGCAGGGGCGTACCGATATTGCCCCCCAGCCAGACCGTTTTGCCCTCCGCCTTCAGCATTTCGGAGATCAGGGTCGTGGTGGTGGTCTTGCCGTCGGAGCCGGTCACCGCCAGGATGGTGCAGGGGCAAAGCGCAAAAAAAACTTCCATTTCGGAGGTGACAGCCGCTCCCCTGGCCCGCAGTGCTTCCAGTGCGGGGTTTGCGGGGTGCATGCCCGGTGTGCGGAATACCAGATCGGCGTTCAGCTCATCCATGTAAGTATCGCCCAGGCTCAGCCTGCAGCCCATGGCCTCCAGCTCCAGCACCTCGGCATCCACCTTGTCCCGGGGCGTGCGGTCACAGCCGGTGACATCGCAGCCAAATTCCAGCAGCAGCCGGACCAGCGGCCGGTTGCTGACACCCAGACCAAGCACGGCGATCTTTTTGCCCCGGAGGGAAATAAAATATTGTTCAAATGCAGAAGACATAAGCATTCCTCATTTCATTTTCATGGGATAAATTGGAGTTTCTTGCGCTAACGCGCCAATTCATTAATTATAAATTACAAGTTACAAATTAAGGTATTTCCTTCGGAAATGATTTAGATTCGTCGCCAAAGGCGACACCATAATTTATAATTTGTCATTTGTAATTTGTAATTTCGGCGAAGCCAATGAAATGGCAAACGCCAATCCCTCTTACTCATAGTATATACATTCTCAAAAGAATTTGCAAGATGTTTGACAATTTGTCCTGATTGGGTTACAATAGCACCGCAACCAGGTCGGACAGCCGCGGACGCATGCCGAAAGGCAGCGGATGAGGAAAGTCCGGGCTCCACAGGGCAAGGATAACGGGTAACGCCCGCCGGGGGAAACCCCAGGACAAGTGCAACAGAGATATACCGCTAACCGGGCATTCCATTGCCCGGCAGTAAGGGTGAAAAGGTGGGGTAAGAGCCCACCCGGCCCATGGTAACATGGGTTTCACGATGTAAACTCTATCCGGAGCAACGCCGTGGAGGGACAATAGATTGGCCCGATCGTCCCAGGGAGGCGGCTTGATCCTGCGAGCGATCGCAGGGCTAGATAGATGGCTGTCAAGACAGAACCCGGCTTATAGACCTGTGTTGCGCAAAAAGCACCGCTCCTGCGAGCGGTGCTTACTTTTTTCTCTTTGGAGAAATATAGATTTTATAAGCAGCATACAATATGTAGCAAAGGAACAACCCCCGAAGACTATTCACCACGATCATATACCATTTCAGAAACATCATCGCTTCCACATCCTTCCCCTTTTCTGTATATGAACGGCATTTTAATTATAGTATACCGCAATTTGCGGTATATGTCAATACAACAAAATGCGGTGTGGTATCCTAACCCCGAGGTGATAGTATGTACCAGCGAATCCGAGATTTACGGGAAGACAGGGATTTGAAACAGTGGCAGCTGGCGAAGTTTTTGAATTGCTCCCAGCAGGTGTACAGCAACTATGAGCTTGGTCAGCGGGATATCCCCACGGATGTTTTGATCCGTCTTGCGGATTTTTACCATGTTTCCATCGATTATCTGCTCGGCCAGACCTCCAATCCGAAACGAAATAAGTAAAGCACCGCTCCTGCGAGCGGTGCTTCTTTTTTATTCCTCTTCGGGTTCCTTCACCTGAACGGCGGGAGCCAGGCCGGCGACATCGGACACCGGCAGGGAGAACGCAATTCCCTGGGCGGCCTTGGCCATGCCCATTTCCTTATAGATGGCGTTGAGGACCCGGTCACGGATGTCCTTCTCCACCACCATCATCAAAATCTCCTTCTCGGAGTGGAGCGCAATGCCGAAAAACGCGGCGGCAGCCTCGTTGGCAACGCCACGGGCGTTCAGAATGGTACCGCCCCGGACGCCCTCCGCGCGGGCCACATCCATCACATCCTCCGCAAAGCCGGAGTTGACGATGGCAAAAATCACTTCATGGTTGTTGGTGGTCATACTCATTCCCTCCCCTGTCGGTTGTTGCTCAAAAACTGATACAGATTTACGCCGATCACGCTGCTCAGCGGTATGGTAAAGGCAATTCCCTTGCCGTTTTTAATGGTGGCGAACTTATCCTCCAGGCAGTTCATGATTCCCTCCACCATGTCCTCCCGGACCAGGCTCAGGATCACTGCCTTGTGGAGATTCAGGCCAAGCATATCGATGATATCAGAATGGGCAGTACCCATGCCGCTCACCGCCATCTGGCAGTTCACTTCAAACTGGCTGATGGTATCCAGGTAGAATTCACCCTTCTGCTTGTCCACCACCGTAACAAGAAGCTTCAGCTTTTTGATGGCAGTATCGTTAACTGTATTTCCCATAGCGAAGCCTCCTTACATAAAGTTGATGATCTGCTGATCGTCCGCATCCAGGATCCGCTTCA
>CAZHEG010000212.1:0-2460 GCA_964531435.1 uncultured Oscillospiraceae bacterium
GAGTTCGATGAGATCCGAGTTTTCTTACTCCCCCCGCCCCTTCGGGGCACCCCCCCTCATAAATGCGGGGGGCAAGGGTTCGGTGCGTGATCCAACTGCACACTAAGCTCCAATTTACCGCATCTGATCCAATTGTAAATAATCGACGAACTTTTTGCGATAGGCCTTGCATTTTCCCACAGGTGCGTTATAATATTAGCACTCAACAACTTAGAGTGCTAAAAACGAAAGGAAGTAATGCACAATGGAAAAGATGCAGTTTAAGGCGGAGTCTGCCCGATTGCTGGACCTGATGATCAACTCGATCTACACCCACAAGGAGATCTTCCTCCGGGAGATCATTTCCAACGCCAGTGACGCCATCGACAAGCTGGCCTACACCGCCCTGACCGACGACAAGGTGGGGCTCTCTCGGGATGACTTTGCCATCAACCTCATCCGGGACGAGGAAAACCGGACCCTAACCGTTTCGGACAACGGAATCGGCATGGACCGGAGGGAGATGGAGGAGAACCTGGGCACCATCGCCAAGTCCGGCTCCCTGAGCTTCAAGCAGGCCATGGAGAAGAATGAGGACATCGACATCATCGGCCAGTTCGGCGTGGGCTTCTACTCCGCCTTCATGGTCGCCTCCTCTGTTACCGTCATTTCCCGCAAGTACGGCGAGGACACTGCCTGGAAGTGGACCTCCGACGGCACCGACGGCTACACCATGGAGCCCTGCACCCGGGACGATCCCGGCACCGACGTGATCATGACCATCAAGGCCGACGGTGAGGAGGAGAGCTATTCCGAATTCCTGCAGGAGTACCGGATCCGCTCCTTGGTGAAGAAGTATTCCGACTATATCCGTTACCCCATCCACATGGAGGTGGAGAAGTCCCGGAAGAAGGAGGATTCCGACGAGTATGAGTCCTACCTGGAGACTGAGACCCTGAACTCCATGGTCCCCATCTGGCAGCGCAGCAGCAAGGAGGTCACCCAGGAGGAGTACAACACCTTCTACCGGGAGAAGTTCTATGACTACACCGAGCCGGTCAAGACCATTCACATGAATGCTGAGGGTACCGTGTCCTTCAAGGCGCTGCTGTATATCCCCGGCAAGGCACCCTACGATTTCTATTCCAAGGAATTCAAGCGGGGCCTGCAGCTGTATTCCTCCGGCGTTCTCATCATGGAGAACTGCGAGGAGCTGCTGCCGGAGCATTTCCGCTTCGTTCGGGGCATCGTGGATACCCAGGATATCCAGCTGAACATCAGCCGTGAGATGCTGCAGCACAGCCGCCAGCTGACCATCATTGCCCGGAACATCGAAAAGAAGATCAAGTCCGAGCTGAAGTCCCTGCTGGAGAACGACCGGGAGAAGTACGAGAAGTTCTATGAGGTATTCGGCCGTCAGCTGAAGTACGGCACCGTCGCCGAGTACGGCGCCCACAAGGATGCCACCCAGGATCTGCTGCTGTTCTATTCCAACAGCCAGGGCAAGCAGGTGACATTGAAAGAGTACCGCCAGGCCATGCCTGAGGGCCAGGAGAAGATCTACTACGCTCCCGGCGAAAACACCCAGCGGCTGGGCCGGCTGCCCCAGGTCCAGACTCTGGCGAAGAAGGGTTACGATGTGCTGCTTTTTGCCGAGGATGTGGATGAATTCGTCCCCCAGACCCTGATGACCTATGATGAAAAGTCCTTCTGCAATGTCACCTCCGAGGATCTGGAGCTCCAGAGCGACGAGGAGAAGCAGGCGCTGGAGGAGAAGGCAGAGGAGCTGAAGGGCTTGCTGACCTTCGTCAAGGAGACCCTGGGGGAGGACATCAAGGAGGTGCGCCTGTCCGGTGATCTGGGCAGCCACCCGGTCAGCATGTCCCCCGATGCCGGTATGAGCTTTGAGATGGAGAAGTATATGAAGCGGGCCAACCCGGAGTTTGCTTTCTCGGTGGGCCGAATCCTGGAGCTGAATGCCGACCATGAGGCGGTGCAGGCTCTCCAGCGGGCCATGACCGAGGACCCCGTTAAGGCCAGGGATTACGCCCGTGTCCTGATGTACCAGGCCCAGCTGATGGCGGACCTGCCCATCGAGGACCCCGTGGAGTACACGGAGCTGATCTGCAAGCTGATGAAATAATAATAAGGGTGCGCCACCGGCGCACCCTTTTGCTGTTGAGGTTCATATTTCGGTTTGAAGGTTTGCTCCGCATCAAGACAACGCACGTCATTGCGAGGCCCTTTAGGGCCGCGGCAATCCCGTGTGGCGGCGCAGCCGCCTTACCCTCTCCCGGGGAGAGGGTGCCCCCGAAGGGGGCGGGTGTGGAATGCGGGAGAAACAGTAGGATACAGTAAAAGGGAAAGACTTTCCAATGCGTTACCCATCAGAAGGCCTGAAACCGCCTTGAAACCATTGGATTCCCGCCCGCGTTCCACATCAGTCAGCGGCTCGTACCTCGCCCGCTGACAGCTTCTCCC
>CAZHEG010000213.1:0-2449 GCA_964531435.1 uncultured Oscillospiraceae bacterium
GCGTGGCGCAGGCCCTGGTTGATGCCCTCGCCGTGGCCGCCGTTCTCCTGGTGGACCACCCGGACGATATTCGGGTACTGCTGGGCATAGCGGTCGGCAATGGCACCGGTCTGGTCCTTGCTGCCGTCATCGATGATGATGATCTCCACCCGGTCACCGCCGGGGAGCAGGCTCTCGATGCAGGCCTCCATATATGCCTCGGAATTGTAGCAGGGCACTGTAATGGTCAATAATTTCATACAGTCAAAGTCTCCTTAGAAAGTTCCTTCTCCGCCAGAGCCAGGGCAGACAGCAGCACCGCGTCCATATCATAGTAGCGGTACTCGCCCAGACGGCCGCCGAAGATGGTCTTGGGCTCCCGCTGCGCCAGCTCCTTATACTGCTGGTACAATGCGCCGTTTTCTTCGTCGTTGACAGGATAGTAAGGCTCCACGCCGGGCTGCCATTCGGAGGAATACTCCCTGGAAATGACAGTCTTGGGCTGGGTGCCGAATTCAAAATGCTTATGCTCAATGATGCGGGTGTATGGAGTTTCCCGGTCGGTGTAGTTCACCACGGCATTGCCCTGATAGTTGGGCAGGTCCAGCACCTCTGTTTCAAACCGGACGGAGCGGTAGCTCAGATAGCCCAGACGGTAGCCAAAATAGCCATCGATGGGGCCGGTGTAGATCACCTTATCCGCCATGGCATCCCAGCTTTCCTTATTCAGCAGGTAATCCTCTCCCAGCCGGACCTCAATGCCGGATAGCATATGCTCCACCATCTTCGTATAGCCGCCCATGGGGATGCCCTGGTAGCGGGCGTTGAAATAATTGTTGTCAAAGGTCATCCGCACGGGAAGCCGCTTGATGATAAAGGCGGGGAGCTGGGTGCAGTCCCGGCCCCACTGCTTTTCGGTGTAGCCCTTCACCAGGCGCTCATAAATGTCGGTGCCCACCAGGGAAATGGCCTGCTCCTCCAGATTTTTCGGTTCGGTGATGCCGGCCTCCTGCCGCTGACGGTTGATCTTTTCCTCTGCCTCCTGGGGGGTAATGACGCCCCACATCTTATTGAAGGTGTACATATTAAAGGGCAGGGAATACAGCTCGCCGTGGTAATTGGCCACGGGGCTGTTGGTATAACGGTTAAACTCGGCAAAGCGGTTTACATAATCCCACGCTTCCTTGCTGTTGGTGTGGAAAATGTGGGCACCGTAGCGGTGGACCTGGATGCCCTCCACGTCCTCGGTGTAAACATTGCCGCCAATGTGGTCTCTTTTGTCAATGACGAGCACGGATCGGCCCGCGTCAGCAGCCTGCCGGGCGAATGCCGCGCCGAACAGTCCCGCTCCGACCACTAGATAGTCATATCCCATGACTGTTCCTTCTCTCTGTGTATAGGATCGCTTTTACAGCTTCATTGGCATTATAGCACAGTGCTCTATGTTTTTCTACTTTAATTTTTTATTAATGGCAGAGATTTCATTCACAATATATTCACAATACTTTGCTTTATTATAAATAAAATGGCGATATAATGATTATATTCTGTCACGGAGGAGATACTATGGTCCGAATCATCACCGATTCCGCCGCGGATTTTGAGCCTGCCGAGCTCATAAAATACAATATCACCTGCATTCCCCTCACTGTCACCTTTGGCTGCGATACCTATCAGGAAAATGTAAACCTGTCCAAGGACCGGTTTTACGAGCTGCTTTCCGAATCGGAGCACTTCCCTTCCACCGCACAGGCCTCTCCCCAGATTCTCATGGATCTGTTTGAGTCCGCCCGGGATGAGGGAAGCGAGGCCATTTATATCTGCCTCTCCTCTGCCCTCAGCGGTACCTGCCAGAGCGCCCTGGCGGTGCAGAGCATGGTAGGCTGCGACCGCTGCCACGTAGTGGACGGCCGCACCGCCACCGGCGGCCAGCGAATGCTTCTGGAGTATGCAGTCCGGCTGCGGGACGAGGGAAAGACCGCCGCCGAGATCATTGCCGCGCTGGAGGATCTCCGGGGCCGTTTGGTGCTCTACGCCTGCATCGACACCCTGGAAAACCTGTTCAAGGGCGGACGCATCTCCCACGCCGTTTACTCCCTGGGCACCATGGCCCAAATCAAGCCCATTATCCACGTGGAGGCCGACGGCAGCCTGACTGTCCCCGGTAAGGCCATCGGCATGCGCAAGGGCATGGATACCCTGTGCAAAAGCCTGCAAAAGACCGATCTGGACGAAGACCATCCCCTCTATGTGATGTACACCGACACCCGCTCCGCTGCCGAAGCCCTGGCGCAGCGCTTCGAGGCTCTGGGCTACCACATCCCGGATGAGCGCATCATCCAAGTCGGCGCCGCCATCGGAACCCACATCGGCCCCAATGCCTGCGGCTTTGTGTGCGTGAGAAAATGATCCCATTGAATTACAAAAGGGTGCGCTCAGCGCACCCTTATTTTTTGGAAAGAGAAATTGG
>CAZHEG010000214.1:0-2429 GCA_964531435.1 uncultured Oscillospiraceae bacterium
TGCAGCTGGCTGCGCTCCTCCTGGCAGGCCACCACGATGCCGCTGGGCTTGTGGATCAGCCGCACGGCGGAGGAGGTTTTATTGATGTGCTGTCCGCCTGCACCGGAGGAGCGGAACACCTGCATCTCGATATCCGCAGGATCGATCCGCACATCCACCTCTTCCATCTCCGGCAGCACCGCCACGGTAGCCGTGGAGGTATGGACCCGGCCGCCGGACTCGGTCTCCGGCACCCGCTGGACCCGGTGGACGCCGGACTCCCACTTCAGCCGGCTGTATGCTCCCCGGCCGGTCACCACGAAGTCCACTTCCTTGATGCCCCCAAGCTCCGTTTCGCTCAGGTTCATCAGCTCCACGCTCCAGCCCTTGGCGGCGGCGTACATGGAGTACATGCGGAACAGGCTCCGGGCAAACAGGGCGCTCTCCTCGCCGCCGACGCCGCCCCGAATCTCCACGATGACGTTTTTCTCGTCATTGGGATCCTTGGGAAGCAGCAGAAGCTGCAATTGTCCGTAGAGCTCCTCCCGGCGTTCCTTCCCCCGGCGCAGCTCCTCCTGGGCCAGCTCCTTCATTTCCGGATCCCCCAGCAGCTCCTGGGCATCCAGAATATCCCGCTCTGCCTGACGGTAGCTTTCATATGCAGTTATGACGGGCTCCAGGTCATTGCGCTCCCGCAGCAGCTTCGCCGCCTTCTGGGGGTCGGCGTAAAAATCCGGCTGCTCCGACCGGAAGCACAGCTCCTCATACCGGTCCGCCACGGCTTTCAGTTTGTCAAGCATAGGCTCTTCCTTATTTTAAAATCAGCAACAGTAATTATTACCTTGTATTATATCAGCAATTCGCGGAAAAGTAAACAGGACGGTAGATGTTGAGCACGCAGCTGGCGGTATCCGTCAGCCGGGGTGTAGCCGCCAGAGCCTGGGCACCTGCCTTGCTGATGCGGTAGACATGGGGCGTCATGGAAAGCAGATTCTGCACCTGCTGCCCCTCCACGGTGAATTGGAACCGGATGGGCACCGACTTCACCAGCTCAAACCCCGGCACCTGGGGCACGGAGTCCTTTTCCTTGAATTTCAGCTGGGGGTAGATGACAGATTTCAGCCCCAGCAGGTGATCCTGGGCCGCCAGCACCTGAAAATACAGGCCGCCGGGCCGCAGAACCCGGTGGAATTCCTCCGGCAGGGTCAGGGCGAACAGGCTGGTCAGACAGCCGACGCTCTTTTCCGGCACCGGAAGCTTCGCCGCCGTGGCGCACAGCCACAGGGCATTTTTGTAGGTGCCCGCCGCACGGCGCACCGCCTCCTTGGAGATATCCAGGCCCACAAGCTCCGCGCCAAGGGCCTCCGCCAGGCGGCTGCTGTAATAGCCCTCCCCGCAGCCCACATCCAGGATGGGGCCGCAGGCACCCAATTCCCGGGCCGCGGCGCAAAGCGCATCCGCGATGGGGGCGTAAAATCCGCCGCTCAAAAATTCCCGGCGGGAAGCCACCTGCTCCTTCGTATCCCCGGGATTTAGGGAGTGCTTCTGCTGCACGGTAAGCAAATTCACATAGCCCTGCCGCGCCACATCAAAGCTGTGCCCCGCGGCGCAGCGGTAAACCCGGTCCTCTCTATTCAAAACATTCCCGCAAACCGGGCAGATCAGTTCCATTGGCGATCCCTCCACTTATTATCATACCCCATTTTCCTGCTCCCGTCAAATAGGAAACACCGTAAATACCATCAACAGCCCAAAGGAGTGGTCCTATGCGCCGTATCGTGGCGATCATCCTGTTATTATCCCTGTTTTGCCTGCCGGTCCAGGCATCCTGCGACGAAAAATATGTGGCCCTGACCTTCGATGACGGCCCCTCGGGGCGGTTCACCAGAAGGCTGCTGGAGGGCCTGGAGCAGCGGGAGGTAAAAGCCACCTTCCTGCTGTGCGGCTACCGCATCCGGGAATATCCGGGCCTGGCACAGACCATATTCGACGCGGGCCACGAGATCGGGCTCCACGGCTACTCCCACGATGACATGAGCCGGATGAACTACGCCGATGCCGCCCGGGAGATCGCCGACACCTACGCCCTGCTCCCCCAGGGCTGCAAGCCCGCCTTTCTCCGTCCCCCCGGAGGAAAGAGCGCCGCTCCCGTGAGCCAGGCAGCGGCGGACCGGGGGCTGGCCCTGCTGAACTGGTCGGTGGATCCCCGGGACTGGTGCTGCAACGATGCCGCCGCGGTGGAAGCGGCAGTGGTGGATGTGGTGCAGGACGGGGATGTGATCCTGCTCCATGACATGAGCGAGAGCAGTGTGGACGCGGCGCTGGCCATCATCGACCGGCTCACCGCCCAGGGCTTCCGCTTTGTCACCGTGTCCGAGCTTGCCCGGATCAAGGGTGCCACCCTCCAGCCCGGCACCATGTATAACCATTTCCGCTGAGACCCTCCGGAA
>CAZHEG010000215.1:0-2425 GCA_964531435.1 uncultured Oscillospiraceae bacterium
ATCCTCACCAGTGAGCTGTGGGCCCTGCGGCGGACGGTGGAGCCCGCGGTGCGGAAGATCTGCCGGATGTATCTGGCCATGGAAGGGCTGGACGACCGGGTGGAGATCCAATGGGATGACATCAGCCTGCAGGACATCACCCAGGAAGCCCAGGCGGATCTGTACCGGGCCCAGGCGGAAAAGGCAAGAGCACAGGCGGGGAATGCCTGAAATATTTCACAAGGAGGAATGAAAATTGGAGATCAAAAAGGAAACCCAGGTCAGCGGTAAGGGAGCTGTCACCGCGGCGCAGCTGGAGGCCATCAACGCCCAGGCCAGGGCGGAGCTGACGGCGGAGCAGGTGTACGTATTTTCCCTGCGGCTGTGTGATGACCAGATCGACCGGGACTGCGAACGGTTTGACACCGGGGCGCTGCCTGCGCTGGCGAAGCTGTTCATCGGAAAGACCGGCGTGGTAGACCACAAGTGGAGCAGCGATGCACAGGTGGCGCGGATCTTCCAGACGGAGGTGGTGCGCGACGGCGGCGTCAGCTACATCAAGGCCTGGGCCTACATCCGCCGGGGCGGCCACGCCGATGAGGTCATTGCGGATATTGAAGCGGGCATCAAAAAGGAGGTCAGCGTGGGCTGTGCCATGGGTCGCTCCGTCTGCTCCGTCTGCGGCAGCGACTACGGAAGCTGCGGGCACCACAAGGGAGAATATTACGACGGGGCAATGTGCCACGCCATCCTGAAGGAGCCCATGGACGCATACGAATTTTCCTTCGTGGCAGTGCCTGCCCAGCGGGAGGCGGGGGTGCTGAAGGCGCTGGGCGGGCGCGGAAAGTGCCTGAAGGAGCTGGCGGATGAATTCGGCGTCCAGGCGGAATACCGGGCGCTGTGGAAAATGGCCCAGCTGGGGCAGGAATATCAGAAGCAGCTGCAAAACGAAGTGGTGCGGCTGTGTCTGGTGCTGGAGCTGGGTGTGGCGGAGCCGGTGCTGCGCGCCATCACCGAAAAGGTGGGGGCGGAGGAGCTGGTGAAGCTGAAAACGGCCCTGGAGCAGCGGATGGCCCAGAGCATGCCCATGATGAGCCAGCTGGGGAGCGCCCGGCAGTATGAAGAGCTGGAAAGCGGCTATTTGATCTGAGCATTTACGGCGTTATTCGGGAAACCGATAGCAATAAATTATTTTTTAGGAGGAAAATGAAAAATGGGTTATGACAATCTGAAACTGGAAAAGGGTATGTACCGCCAGAGCGGCAAGAGCTTCAGCCAGGTGCTGGAGGCGCTGGATCCCAGCGAAAACTACCGGGGTACCGCGCTGGAGGGCACCGACGCATTCCAGCGGCAGCTGAAGCGCTTTGGCATCCGGGTGAAGGGCGCAGGCTCCTCTCCTGTGGAGAAGTTCTTCAGCACCCTGGATTCCGCGGTGCTGTTCCCCGAGTACATCGCCCGCACCGTTCGCCAGGGCATGGAGGAGAATGACATTCTGCCCTCCATCGTGGCAACCACCACTGTGATCGACTCTCTGGACTACCGCTCCATCTACTCCGATCCCAGTGACGAGGACAAGGCGCTGCAGACCGTGGCGGAGGGCGGCGAGATCCCCACCACCGAGATCACCACCAAGGACCACCTGATCAGCCTGACCAAGCGGGGCAGAATGCTGGTGGCATCCTACGAGGCGCTGCGTTTCCAGAAGCTGGATCTGTTCAGCGTGATGCTGCGCCAGATCGGAGCCTACATCCAGAAGCAGCAGGTGGCGGATGCCGTTCACGTTCTGATGTACGGCGACGGCAATTCCAACGGTTCTATCCAGTATACCGTGGGCACGGCTCCCATTTCCGGCACCAAGGGCACCCTGGGCTATGACCAGCTGGTGGAATTCTGGGCCCAGTTCGATCCTTACACCATGAATACCATTCTGTGCTCCACCGCTACCATGACGGAGCTGCTGAAGATCAGCGAGCTGCAGAACCCTCTCACAGGCCTGAATTTCCAGGGCACCGGCTCCTTCGGTACCCCTCTGGGCGCACAGCTCCATCGCACCAGCGCGGTCAGCGACGGTGTGATCATCGGCCTGGACAACCGCTACGCCCTGGAGCTGGTTCGTGCCGGCGATGTGATGGTGGAGTATGACAAGCTGATCGACCGCCAGCTGGAGCGGGCGGCCATTACCTCTATTTCCGGCTTCGGCAAGATCTGCGAAGGCGCCGTGGCTGCGCTGAACGTATGAATTTGACGGAGCAGGTGCTGGCGCAGGCCAGATTTATGGCTCCGGAGCTGATGGAGGATAATGTGGCCCTGCTGGAAACGGTGTGCCGGGCAGTGGTGTCCTCCATGACCGCCCGGCTGCGGGAGGATCTGGAGCCGGAGGACTGCCTGTCGGATTTTGTGACTGCCGCGGGGCTTTACGCCCTGGCGGTGATGCATGAGATCTCGG
>CAZHEG010000216.1:0-2387 GCA_964531435.1 uncultured Oscillospiraceae bacterium
CCAGTTCAAACTTCATGCCCTCGGGCAGGCCGCCCACATTGTGGTGGGCCTTGACACCGTCGGACTCCAGAATGTCGGGATAGATGGTGCCCTGGGCCAGGAAGTCGATGCCTTCCAGCTTGGAGGCCTCGTCGTTGAATACTTCGATGAACTCAGCGCCGATGATCTTGCGCTTGGTCTCAGGATCGGAAACGCCGGCCAGCTTGTTAAGGAAGCGGTCGGTGGCGTCGACATAGATCAGATTGGCGTCCATCTCGTCCCGGAATACCCGGACGACTTCCTCGGGCTCACCCTTGCGGAGCAGACCGTGGTTGACGTGGACACAGACAAGCTGCTTGCCAATGGCCTTGATCAGCAGAGCGGCAACGACGGAGGAGTCAACACCGCCGGAGAGAGCCAGCAGAACCTTCCGGCTGCCGACCTGGGCACGGACCTCAGCGACCTGCTCGTCGATGAAAGCCTGGGCGAGCTCCATGTTGGTGATCCGCTCCATGGATTCGGGGCGCACATTGTTTGCCATTTTCATAACCTCCAAGTAAAATATGTATCTGAAGATATTGACGAATGCGTGTTTGTATTAACGCAGATATTATAATCCCGGTTTTTTCAGAATGCAAGAATATCTTGCGTAAAATCAGAAGGAATATGAAAAATAACAGGATTTTGGGGAACCTTCCGGCGAGAATTGTAAAATTTGCAAAAGGGGCGGCTTGCCTTTTTTCGGCGCATTTGCTATGATTATGTCATAATATGCCGAGCGGAGGAAATTTGAATGGGCATCGTAGTGATCGGAGCGGTTTTTGTGGACATCAAGGGCTTCCCGGAGGGAGCCTTTGTACCCTCGGGCAGAAACGCCGGACGGGTGGAGCACATCCACGGCGGCGTCGGACGGAACGTGGCGGAGGACATCGCCAACTGTGAGCTGCGCCCAACCTTCGTCAGCCTGGTGGATAATACCGGCGCCGGAGACGATGTGCTGCGCAAGCTGCGCCGCCATAAGGTAAACACCGATTATATCCGCACGGTGCCCAACGGTATGGGAACCTGGCTGGCGGTGTTCGATACCGACGGCGATGTGTATGCCTCTATATCCCGCCGCCCGGACCTGCGTGCCATTTCCGGGATCCTGGACGAGCACGGGGACGAGATCTTCCGCGACGCTGACAGTGTCGTCATCGAGATCGACCTGGATAAGGACGTGGTGAAGCGGGTATTCAGGCTGGCGGAAAAGCACGGAAAAAAGGTATTTGCCGTGGTGTCGAATATGAGCATCGCTCTGGAGCGGCGGGATTTTCTGAAAAGTGTGGACTGCTTCATCTGCAATCTGCAGGAGGCCGGGATTCTGTTTGCCGAGGACTATGAGCATACATCCCCGGCGGAAATGATGGAAATTCTGTCGGAAAAGGTGAAGCGGGCAAAGATTCCCGGCATGATCGTCACCATGGGCGGAAACGGCGCGGTGTATGCCACCATGGATGGCGATATGGGACACTGTCCCGCCCGCAAGGTGGCGGTGCATGACACCACCGGCGCGGGAGATGCCTTCGGTGCCGGCGCGGCCATCGGCCTGACCTACGGCAAGACCCTGAAGGAATCCTGCCAGATCGGTTCGCTTCTGGCGGCCTCGGTCATTGCCACCGCGGAAAGTGTGTGCCCCCGTTTTCAGCCGGGGGAGCTGGGCCTTTAATTGCATAGAGCGCAGGGGACGGTCAGCCGTCCCCTGCAGTGTTTTTCAGAGGGGAGCAGCCTGCCCGAATCCATGCAGAAAAGCCGCCGCCCGCGGAAAGAAATCCTTGCTTTTTGGGGAAAATACAGATATAATATACTAGCATTTTTGTAAGATTTTTTGAGAGGTATGCTGTGTATTTAAAATCTTTGGAAGTACAGGGCTTCAAGTCCTTCCCGGATAAGACCCTCATCCGCTTCGGTGATGATATCACCGCGGTTGTCGGTCCCAACGGCTCCGGCAAATCCAATATTTCCGATGCCATCCTCTGGGTCATGGGCGAGCAGAGCTACAAGACCCTTCGCGGCGCGAAGATGGAGGACGTGATCTTCGGCGGCACCCAGAAGCGCGCCGCCGTGGGCTTTGCGGAAGCGACACTGACCCTTGACAATACGGACCGTGCCCTCGCCTACGATGCTGACGAGGTGATGGTCACCCGCCGCTATTACCGCAGCGGTGACAGTGAATTTTATATCAACAAGCAGTCCGCCCGCCTGCGGGATATCCATGAGCTGTTTATGGATACCGGCCTGGGCCGGGAGGGCTATTCCAACATCGGCCAGGGCCGGATCGATGAGATCCTTTCCCTGAAGAGCGCGGACCGCCGTGAGATCTTCGAGGAGGCTGCCGGCATCTCCAAGTACCGCCACCGTAAGGAGGA
>CAZHEG010000217.1:0-2383 GCA_964531435.1 uncultured Oscillospiraceae bacterium
AACCGGGAAAAGTGCATGCGGATGCTGGCCAGCAAGCTTTATGAGATCGAGCAGACCCGCATCGAGAGCGAGCACACCGGACTGCGCCGCAGCCAGGTGGGCACGGGCATGCGCAACGAGCGGATTCGAACCTACAATTTCCCCCAGGGCCGCGTGACGGACCACCGGGTGGGACTGACCCTGTACCGCATCGACAGCGTGATGGACGGGGATATCGACGAGATCATCAACGCCCTCGCCACCGCCGACCAGGCGGAGAAATTGAAGAATGCGCAATAAGGGCTTCTCAACAACGATAAAAGGAAAAAACATTATGGAATTTACCACCAACTCTCCTGCTGAGACCGAGGCCATCGGGGCGGCATTGGGGAAGATCATACAGCCCGGCACTGTTGTGGCCTACACCGGTGACCTGGGGGCGGGAAAGACGGCCTTTACCCGGGGACTTGCCCGGGGCCTGGGCTGCGGCGACATCGTCACCAGCCCTACCTACACCATCGTCAATGAGTATCTGTCCGGGCGGCTGCCCCTGTTTCATTTCGATATGTACCGGCTCGCGTCCTCCGATGACCTGTGGGACATCGGCTGGGAGGACTATCTGGACCGGGGCGGCGTCTGCGCCGTGGAGTGGAGCGAAAATGTGACGGATGCCATGGAGAACGCCATTTGGGTGCGCATTGAAAAGATTGGCGACGAAAGCCGCCGCATTCGCATTGAGGGGGAATTTGACCATGCTGCTCTTAGCCTTTGAAACCTCTGCAAAAGCTGCCTCCGTGGCCCTTCTGGAGGACGGCAGGCTGCTGGGGGAGAGCTATCAAAATACAGCCATGACCCACAGCCAGACCCTGATGGTCATGGCTCAGGATCTGCTGAAGACCGCCATGAAGTCCGCACGGGATGTGGAGGCGGTGGCGGTTGCCGAGGGTCCCGGCTCCTTTACCGGCGTGCGCATCGGTGTGGCGGCGGCCAAGGGCTTTGCCTGGGGCGGCCAGGTGAAATGCTGCGGCGTGTCCACCCTGGAGGCTATGGCCATGGGTCTGGGCGCCTGGGAGGGCTATGTCTGCCCGGTTATGGACGCCCGGCGGGCACAGGTCTATAACGCACTGTTTTATGTAAACCATGGAGTGGTGGAACGGGTCACACCTGACCGGGCCATCTCTCTGGAGGATCTGGGAAAAGAGCTGCAAAATCTGGAAAAACCCATTTTCCTGGTTGGCGACGGCAGCATTCTGTGTTATAATACATTGTTGAAGGATGTTCCTGGCCTGGTCCTGCCGCCGGAGCACCGGATGCACCAGCGGGCGGTTGGCGTAGGCCTGGCTGCCCTGAAAAAGCTGGAAGCCGGTGAACCCTGCGACGGCGCTGCCCTGACCCCCAACTACCTGCGGCTGAGCCAGGCGGAGCGGGAACGGATGGAGAAAATGAAGGCGGAATGATCGCCGCGTTCATCTAATATTTGTAATCAACTTCAAAAGGAGAAAGATAATATGGCAACTGTACATGTACTCGATCATCCTCTGATTCAGCATAAGCTGGCGATCCTCCGGGACAAGAACACCGGCACCAAGGAATTCCGCTCCCTCATCAGTGAGATCGCGGGCCTGATGTGCTACGAGGCCACCCGGAACCTGCCCACCGAAGAGGTGGAGGTGGAGACCCCCATGATGACCGCCAAGTGCCGCAAGCTTTCCGGCAAGAAGCTGGCCATCGTTCCCGTGCTGCGGGCCGGCCTGGGCATGGTCGACTCCATGGTTGACCTGATCCCCTCCGCAAAGATCGGCCACATCGGCCTGTACCGGGATCCCGAGACCCATATGCCCGTTGAGTACTACTGCAAGCTGCCCGAGGATGTGGCAAACCGCCAGGTCTACGTGGTGGATCCCATGCTGGCCACCGGCGGCAGCGCCGTTGCCGCCATCGACTTCCTGAAGAAGCACGGCTGCAAGAACATCATCATGATGAACATTATCGGCTGCCCTGAGGGCGTCCGCACCGTTCAGGAGGCCCACCCCGATGTGGAGATCTACCTGGCTGCCTGCGATGAAAAGCTGAATGATCACTGCTATATCCTGCCCGGCCTGGGCGATGCCGGCGACCGTATTTTCGGCACCAAGTAAAAATGATGGGCGCGTCGCAAGATGCGCCCATTCCTTTTGGGAGGGTGGATTGGAGTTTATCATGCAGTTGGATCACGCACCGAACCCTTGCCCACCCTCATGAATGCGGGGGCCAAGGGCGCTGCCGCGCCCAAAATATCCACGTCATTGCGAGGCCCTTTAGGGCCGTGGCAATCCCGTAGGGCGGCGGCTTGCTGCCGCCGAGCGCCGCAGGGCGGCGAAAATAAAGCTTCTCCCGGGGAGAAGCTGTCAGCGGGCGAGGTACG
>CAZHEG010000218.1:0-2376 GCA_964531435.1 uncultured Oscillospiraceae bacterium
CCAGAGCCACGGTGTAGCCGATGCCCTGGCACAGGCCGTCCACAGCGGAGGCCAGAACGCCGTTCTTGGAAGCGAAGGCTTCCGCGCGGCCCAGGACGATACAGTTAACAACGATCAGGGGGATGAACACGCCCAGGCTGGAGGCCAGGTCCGGCAGGAATGCCTGCAGGCACAGGTCAACGATGGTAACGAAGCCGGCGATGATGGTGATGTAAGCCGCGATACGGATCTCATTGGGGATCACCTTACGCAGCGCGGAGATCAGAACGTTGGAGCAAATCAGAATGATGGTAACAGCCGCGCCCATGCCCAGGCCGTTGAACAGGCTGGTGGTAATGGCCAGCGTAGAACACATACCCAGCAGCTGGACCAGAACGGGGTTCTTCGTCAGCAGGCCTTCAGAAAACTGTTTCTTGAAATTCATACGAAGTACCTCCTTAACCCAGGCCCGCAACGCAGGCAAGTGCCGCGTTGACGCCGTTGGTGACCGCGCGGGAAGTGATGGTGGCGCTGGTGATGGCATCCACCTCGCCGCCGTCCTTGGTGACAGCCAGCTCGCCGCTCATGCCGATGAACTGGTTCCGGAAGGCTTCACCGGCGGAGGTGGTAGCCGCACAGACGGCACCCAGACCGGCGGTTTCAGACTGGTCGATGACGGAGATGCCCAGAACAGCGCCGTCATTGCTGACGCCCACCATCATGGTGATCTCGCCGTCGAAGCCAGCAGGTGCGACCTGAACGGCATAGCCGCTTTCGCCCTTGTAGACGGCCTGAACGATGCCGGAAGCATCGGTGTATTCGATCTCCTCACCGCCGCCGGGCAGGACGGCCTCGATGGCCTTCTGGGTCTTCTCCCAGGTCAGGCGCTCGATGATGGGAGCGGTAACACCGTTGACCACGCTCAGCAGAGCTGCCACGATGGCAGCGATCAGCAGCAGGGTCAGGGAAATGCGCAGGATAAAGAGAACGTTGTTTTCCTTTTTCATTACTTAGCCGCCTCCTTCTTGGGTGCGCCGAACTTGGTGGGACGACCGATGCGGTCCAGCAGGACCACGACACAGTTCATCACCAGGATGGCGTAGGAAACACCCTCGTTATAGCCGCCGAAGTAGCGGATCAGGATGGTCAGGACACCGCAGCCGATGGCGTAGATGACCTGGCCCAGCTTGGTCAGGGGAGAGGTGACATAGTCGGTCGCCATGAAGATGGCACCCAGCATCAGGCCGCCGCTGAACAGCTGCGCAGCCATCCAGGTGATGCGGTCATTGCCCTGGGGGAACAGGAAGGCCAGAACGGCCACGGTGCCGATGTAAGCCAGGGGGATGCGGGGGGTGATGACCTTGCGGACCAGCAGGTAAACAAAGCCGATCAGCAGCAGGACCACGGAGGTCTCGCCGATGCAGCCGCCCACATTGCCCAGGAACATATCCAGGATGGTACCGGCGCTCTCGTCGATGGTGCCGTTCATGTGCATGGAGGCCAGGGGGGTAGCGGCGGTGACGGCATCAGCGGTGGAGAAGATGCCGGCGGCGTTGCTGAAGCCCACCTTGACCCAGTTGCTCATGAGCACGGGCCAGCTGAACATGAACGCACGGCCTGCCAGAGCGGGGTTGACGAAGTTGCGGCCCAGACCGCCGAAGAGCATCTTTACCATGATGATGGCAAAGGCAGCGCCCAGAACGATGGTCCAGTAGGGAATCGTAACGGGGCAGACAAAGGCCAGCAGCACGCCGGTGACGCAGGCGGACAGGTCATAGGTCTTGTCGTTCTTCTTCATGACCTTGCAGTATGCCCACTCGAAGAAGACACAGGCAGCCACGGAGACCAGGGTAACGGTCAGGGCGCGGAAGCCGAAGAAGTAGACGGAACCGATCAGGGCGGGCAGCAGCGCGATAAGCACATCCCGCATGATGGTCTGGGTGGTGACGGGGCTATGTACGTGGGGAGAGCTGGAAATCGTCAGCTCGTAGTAATATTTCATCTGTGCCATTGAATTTCCACCTCCTTATTTCTTCATGGATGCACTGCGGATCACGTGCTTGCCGCTGCGGAAGCCCAGGACCAGGGGAACGCTGGCGGGGCAGGTATAGGCGCAGGAGCCGCACTCGATGCAGTCCATCATGTTGGTGGCCTTCATTTCTTCCACATCACCGCTCTGCAGAGCCTTGTACATCAGAACAGGCATCAGCTTCATGGGGCAGGCGTCGATACACTTGCCGCAGCGCAGGCAGCGGGAGTCTTCCACATCATATTTATTGGACTTGCCCAGAACAGTAATGGCATTGACGCCCTTGATGGTGGGAACGCTCAGGTCATACTGGGCAGCGCCCATCATGGGGCCGCCGGAGAGGACCTTGTAGGGGTTCTCGGAGTGGC
>CAZHEG010000219.1:0-2374 GCA_964531435.1 uncultured Oscillospiraceae bacterium
CTGCTGGGGGTTGAGCGCAGTGTATTTACCCGGGCGGGATTTTTGAAGCTGTCCGATCTCCCGGTGACCCAGGATGATTCCCTGCGCCGCCGGCTGAACAACCTGGTCACCACCGGCGACGAAAGCGGCGCGGGAGATGCCCTGGGGCAGCAGCTGAAGGACCTGAAAAACAAAGTCCGCTACAACCGCAGCGGCCTGCTCCCCCAGACGGAAACTGAGCGGGAGCAGCTTCAAAATCAATTGGCAGACCTGCACGGTCTGAAAAATCAGGAGGAGCGCCTGCGCCAGACCCAGGCCCAGCTGGCGGGGAAGATCGCCGAGCTGGAAAACCACGCCGACGCCCTGCGCTACGCCGCGTCGCTGGAGGATGCCCGGCGGGTAACGGAGGCGGAGGAGGCGGCTGCCCGGGCCGATGAGCGGCTGGCAGCCATGCAGGCAGCCTGTGAAAAGCTGCCGGACCGGGAGGAGACCCAGCGCAGGCTCTTCGCCGCCGGCAGGCTCCAGGAGGAGTGGATGGCACTTCAGATGGAGAGCCGGATGCTGCCGCCCATGCCGGAGAAGCCCGACGTGCCCGACGGCTTCCGGGGCGTGGAGGGCGCCGCCGACGACGCGGAAAAGTGCGCCGCCCTGGAGCGTTCCAAAAAGAAGAACGGCCTGATCCTGGGCCTGTTTGGCGGCGCTGCCGCCGTGGCTGCGGTGGTGGGCCTGGTGATGCAGTCCCTGCTGCTCTATGCCGGCATTGCTGCCGTTTTGCTGTTGGTAACGGCTCTGATCATCTGCGCCGTCCGGACGAAGCGGATCTCCGGCGAACTGCTGGGGCTGTACGATCTGCATCCCGGCACCCCGCCCAGCCGATGGGTGGCGGATGCCCAGCGTGTGGCGGACAGCCTGGCCGCCTGGGAAGCCCAGCGGCAGAATGCGCAGCAGCTGCGGGAAGGGCTGGATCAGCGCTTCTCTGAGCTGAATGACCGCATCGCAGCCCTCACCGGGGGCAGGACCCTGGCGGAATGCCAGAATGAATGGGCGGGAATCATCGCCGCCTGGGATGCCCTGGGGGATGCCCGGCGGGATGCCCAGCGGGCGGGAACCCACGCCAAGACCCTGGCCGCCATGGTAAAGCCGGTACAGCCCCCGAAGCAGCCGGATAAGCTGACCTGGACTGCCGCCGAAACGGAGTCGACTCTGGCCCAGGCCCGGATGCGGCAGCACCAGCTGAATGTGCAGCTTGGGCAGTGCCAGGGCCAGGCGGAGTCCCTGGGCTCCGAGAGCCAGCTTCGGGCCCGGCTGGATGCCCTGAACCGCCGGGTGGCCCGGCTGGAGGACACCTACTATGCCCTGGAAATGGCCCAGGATGCCCTGCGGGATGCGACCAATACCCTGCAGCGCCGCTTCGCGCCCCGAATCTCCAAGCGGGCGCAGGAGCTGTTCGGACGGCTCACCGACGGGAAATATACCCGCCTGACCCTGGGCTCCGACCTGAGCCTGAGCACCTCGGCGGAAAACGAGGACACCCTTCGCTCCGCTCAGTGGCGCAGTGACGGCACCGCCGACCAGCAGTACCTGGCCCTGCGGCTGGCTGTGGCGGAGGAGCTGACCCCGGACGCACCCCTGATCCTGGACGATGCCCTGGTCCGCTTTGACGATGACCGGCTGCGCACCGCCATGAAGATCCTGAAGGAAGAAGCCGGGAACAAGCAGGTGATTTTGTTTACTTGCCAGTCCCGTGAAAAGAAAATGGAGGAACAATTATGAAGATCATTTCCACCCCCAATGCCCCCGCAGCCATCGGCCCCTATTCCCAGGGCTATGAAGTGAACGGCCTGGTTTACACCTCCGGCCAGATCCCTGTGGATCCCGCCACCGGCGCCATCCCTGCCGGCATCGAGGCCCAGGCCCACCAGAGCTGCAAAAACGTGGGTGCCATTCTGGCTGCCGCCGGTGTTTCCTATGAAAATGTGTTCAAGACCACCTGCTTCCTGGCGGATATCCATGATTTCGCCCAGTTTAACGGGGTGTATGAGCAGTATTTCGTCAGCAAGCCCGCCCGCAGCTGTGTTGCCGTGAAGGATCTCCCCAAGGGCGTCCTTTGCGAGGTGGAGGCCATCGCCGCCAAATAATAACACGTAAACGCAAAAAGCAGCCCACGCCATCCGGCGTGGGCTGCTTGCGTCAGCGCTGATATTCAAATTCCAGGTCGTAGATATCCACGGTGTCGCCGTCCTGGATGCCCATTTCCTCCAGCCGCTTGAACAGGCCGCACTTGCGCAGCAGCATATCGAAATGGTTCCGGGACTCGTAATCGTCGAAGTTGATGTTGTTCACCAGCCGCTCCAGCCATGCGCCGGTGATCAGCCAGGTATTGCCGTAATGCTCG
>CAZHEG010000220.1:0-2373 GCA_964531435.1 uncultured Oscillospiraceae bacterium
CCAGGATGGCGATGTCGGTGGACTTGGCGCCGCGGGCACGCATGGAGGTAAAGGCGGCGTGGCCCGGAGTATCCAGGAAGGTGATCATCTGACCGTTCACTTCCACGGTGTAAGCGCCGATGTGCTGGGTGATGCCGCCGGCCTCGCCCGCGGTGACGGAGGTCTTTCGGATGGCGTCCAGGGTGGAGGTCTTGCCGTGATCGACGTGGCCCATGACCACCACAACGGGGGCGCGGGTCACCAGCTCGTCAGCGGAGTCCACATGGTCGTCGATGATCCGCTCCTCGATGGTAACGGTGACCTCCTTTTCCACCTTGCAGCCCATTTCGGTGGCCACAAATTCGGCGGTGTCGAAGTCGATGGTCTGGTTGATGCCGGCCATGACGCCGTTGAGCATCAGGGTCTTGATGACCTCGCCGGCGGTCTTCTTCATGCGGCTGGCCAGCTCGCCAACGGTGATCTCGTCGGGGATCTTCACCACGGTGGGAGCCTTGCGGGCGACCTCCATCTGGAGGCGGCGCATCTTCTCCTGCTCCTCGTTGCGGGCCTTGCTGCCCTTCTTGTTATTCTTGTTGTTCTGCTGCTTGCCCTTGGCACCGCCGATGCGCTGCTTGCCGCCCTGGTAATTCTGCACACGCTCGCTGACCAGGTTGTCAACATCGGCAAAGCGGTTGGCATTGACCTGGACCGCGGAGGTATCCACCACGCGGCGCTCCCGCTTGCGCTCGGGCTCGGCAGGCTTTGCAGGCTTCTGGGGCTGCTGCGCCTGCTGGGGCTGGCTGCCTGCGGGGCGGTTCTGGCTCTGCTGGCCCTGGGGACGGGCAGGCTGCTGGGCCTGGGCAGGCTTATTTTCCTGCTTCTTGGGCTCCGCGGCCTTGGGGGCCTCCACCTTGGGCTCTTCCTTGGGCTGGCTGGGCTTCACCGCGAAGATCTGCTCCAGAGAGGTGATCTGATTGTGCTGGGTCATGTGATCGAACACAGCATTCAGCTCCTCCACCGTCAGCACCTGGGAATTGGACTTGGGCTTTTCGTAATATTTGGAGATGATCTCCATAATTTCCTTGGGAGCCACGCCGAAATCCGCCGCCAGCTCCTTAACACGATACTTCACTAAACTCATATACGCACCTCCATAAGATTATGGGAGTTGACAGTTGACAACTGACAGCTGACAGCTATTCCTTCGGTTCACCCCAGGGGGCGGTACCATAACTGTCAATTGTCCATTGTCAACCGTCAATTGACTACTTACTTCTTCTTTCCGCTCCGGACGTTCCGGGCATGGGCCCTGGCTTCCTTCTGCCGCTGCATGGCCTTCTTCTTTTTCTCGGTCAGCACCTGGATAACGGCGGCATGCTTCTGGGGCTGGCCCAGTCCTTCCACCAGGCTCAGCGCCATGCCCGGGTCGGTGATGGCGGCAATGGCCAGCTCCTGCCGGCCGATGGCCATGCCCAGCTCGTCCTTGGTATAGCTTACCCGGACACACTGCTGGTCAGTACCGGCAACAAAGCTTTTTGCCCGCCGCCAGGTGTGGTCAGAGGCGTCGGATGCCACGATGACCAGATGGGCGTGCAGCAGTCTTGCCGCCGCGCCCACGGGCTCCTCGCCCAGCTCTGCCATGCCCGCCTTGCGGGAAAGGGATAAAATATTGAGCGCTTTATCCATTGGAACCGGCCTCCATTTCTTTTTCCAGACGCTGGTAGACATCCTCGGGGATGCCCACCTCCAGCGCCCGCTCCAGGCTGCGGCTCTTGACCGCCTTCTTCAGGCAGGCCATATCCGGGCACAGGTAGGCACCCCGGCCGTTGAGCTTGCCGCTGAAATCCAGGGATACGGCCCCCTCGGGGGTCCGCACCACACGGATCAGTTCCTTCTTTGCTTTGCGCTCCCGGCAGCCCATACACTGCCGCTGAGGGATCTTCTTTTGCATAAGCTGCCTCCTTTTCTGGCGGCGCAGCCGCCCTTGGCCCCCGCTTTCAAGAGGGGGCTGGCAAAAATCGGCTTTTCGGAACCGGTTTTTGACTGGGGGAGTTTTGGCGTCCAATTATTTCCTCCCCCCGCCCCTGCGGGGCACCCCCCTCATAAATGCGGGGGGCGAGGGTTTATTCTTCCACCTCTTCCACAGGCTCGGCCTGGCTTTCGGGCTTGATGTCGATCTTGTAGCCGGTCAGTCTTGCGGCCAGGCGGGCGTTCTGGCCCTCCTTGCCGATGGCCAGGCTCAGCTGATCATCGGGAACGATGACCTTGCAGCCCTTCTGGCCGGGGATGGGAGTGACGGAGATCACATCGGCGGGAGCCAGAGCGGCCTTGACATACTGGCAGGGATCCTCGGACCAGACCACGATGTCGATCTTCTCGCCGTGGAGCTCCTCC
>CAZHEG010000221.1:0-2349 GCA_964531435.1 uncultured Oscillospiraceae bacterium
ACTGCATCAAGATCGAAGGCCGGGCCAAGAGCGCCTACTACGCCGCCATCGTCACCGGCGCTTACCGCCATTGCATCGACGATGCTGCCGCCGGACGGCCCATTGACCCCGTGTGGCGGGACGAGGTGGAGCACATCTCCCACCGGGTCTATTCCACCGGCTTCTACTACGGCTACCCCGGGCAGTACACCGAGCATTCCCGCTACATCCGCCAGTGGCAGATCTGCGCCATCGTGGAAAGCTGCGATGAAAACGGCCTTGCCCTGTGCAGCCTGAACAACAAGTTCCGCGGCTTTGACGAGCTGGAGGTGGTAGGCCCCGACCTGCGCCCCTTCCCCATCGTCGCAGAGCACATGACCACCCTGGACGGCGACCCCCTGGAAGAGCCCCGGACGCCCCAGATGAAATTCTACCTGCAGCTTCCCAAGCAGGTCCCGGCGCTGAGCATGCTCCGCCGCGGTGTAGACCTGAGCGGACGGTAAAAACGCAAACAGCACAAAACTCCGCTGCCACGCGCAGCGGAGTTTCCTTTTCATTTATAAAAAACGCATATACCTGCAAGCCAGTCCCAGCATGTACCAACTGATCTCTTCACATTGGGATACATAATCGCAAACAGCATTTTGTTCCTCAGAAGTTAAATTACGCAGGACCCCATTATTTTTTCTTTCCATTTCCATCATTTGCCGCAGCAATTCCTTGTACTGGGGATCCTGCTTCGCAATGGACTCCAGCGCATCCAACCGCGCCCGTTCATCCTTGTCCATAATACGCCCCTCCCTGTTGATATGCAAAATTATATCATATCTTTTCCGTTTTGTCTACTTTCGTAGACATTCTTTCCGGGATATTCAAGTATTCTATTGGCGGAAAGGATGGTGGCAGCATGCAATTTGACAACAACGCAGTCGGACAAGTCATACGCAGACATCGTATTCAAAAGGGTCTGACCCAAGAGGTTCTCAGCGGTTTTGCCGCCATCGCGCGCAGTCATCTGAGCATGATTGAAACCGGGCGCAAGCAGCCGAACCTTGAAACCATTTGGCGGATCGCCGAGGTTTTGGAAATAAAGCCCAGCGAATTGGTGGCAGAGATCGAAAACGAGATCAATAACTCCATTTGAAATGCTCAAACGGGACGGCGAATCCTCGCCGTCCCGTTTCCTTATGCCGTTACATATCCTTCAGCTTAAGCTTTTCCTGTTCCGAAATTCCCCTTTTCTGTTTCACACAATAGGTGAGGATCCCGCAGAACAGCATAATAACGTTTCCCAGCAGGAACGTGACCAGGATCCTTTGAACACATTCCTCCGCAGTCGCCGTGTTCCGGCTGACCGCATAGACCACCGCCGACATAACCACAGCGTATATCACAAAGGAAATAATGCCGTATCCCAATACCGCCTTTGGCCGTGTTTCGTCGATCACCTTCCACATGATGATCTTCATTGGGATCAAAAAGAGCATCAGCATTACGCCGTAAATCAGTACATCGTAAATCTGTTCCATATTATCCTCCCTGTTTTTCAGACCGGTACTCCTGAATCAGCATTGCAGCGGCATCAAATTCAATCTTTCCCTCGATCGCCAGCTTCTTGATCAGCCTTTCATAGTGGTCTCCGCTCTTTTCGTCGCTGAGCCTTACCTTCTCGATGATTCGGTTCAGCCTTGCCCGAACCGTGGGATAGGTAACGCCATATATCTCTGCCATTTCTCTCAGGGAGCCGGAGGTGATGATAAAATTCCGGATAAATTTCAATTCATCCTCTTCCAGCTCTGCGATCCACAGAGGTACTTCGTTCATTTTTTGAATCCCCCTTTCATTTTCTGGGCCCAATTTCATTATAAACTTTAACTTTGTTAATGTCAAGTTTAATTTTATTAAACTCCAAATTTACTTTTATTAAATACCACCCATAAACAGCAAATCAGGGCGCGTCCTTCGACGCGCCCTGATCGCTCTTAAATTCCAGCCAGCTCCTTCAGCTTGGGAGCCAGGTCAGTCTCTTCCCAAGGACGGCCCTCCACGCCGAAGTGGCCAACCGCCGCGGTGGGCGCATAGATGGGCCGGCGCAGATCCAGCTTGCGGATGATGCCCGCAGGGGTCATATCCACAGTGGCCCGCAGCAGCTCGGTCATCTTCTCGTCGGAGATCACGCCGGTGCCGTAGCTGTCCACCCGCAGGGAAACAGGCTGCGCCACACCGATGGCATAGGCCAGCTGCACCTGCACCTGGGTCGCCAGGCCGGCAGCCACCAGGTTCTTGGCCATGTAGCGGGCAATGTATGCCGCGCTGCGGTCCACCTTGGTGGGATCCTTGCCGGAGAAAGCGCCGCCGCCATGGGAGAAG
>CAZHEG010000222.1:0-2347 GCA_964531435.1 uncultured Oscillospiraceae bacterium
GTGGACATTATGTGTTCCTCCAATTTATTGGTTAAAATATTTTGACATTCTCAGGCGTTTGCGGTACAATAACCGCAAATCGCTAGAGTTTTATATCACATCGAAAATCAAATGTCAACAACATTTTTGAATTATTTTCTGAAAACCGATGTAAACTCGCAAATTCTCGCAAATGCTCTCGTTTTCTCTTGTTTCCTAACACGGCATTTTAAAATTGAATTGGAGGAAAAACCAAATGCAGAAACTTATGGGCCTGGTTCGCCGTTGCGTTGAGGACTATCATATGATCGAGCCCGGGGACAAGGTGGCAGTGGGCGTGTCCGGCGGCAAGGACAGCCTGGTGCTGCTGCAGCTTTTGGCTGGCCTGCGGCAGTACAGCGACTTCACCCTGGAGGCCATCACCATCGACATGGGCCTTGGCATGGACTATGGCGGCGTGGCGGCATTCTGCGAAAAGCTGGATGTGCCCTATACCATCGTTAAAACCGAGATCGGCCCCATTATTTTTGACTACCGCAAGGAGAAAAATCCCTGCTCCATGTGCTCGAAGATGCGCCGGGGGGCGCTGAACCAGGCCATTGTGGACCGGGGAATCCGGAAACTGGCTCTGGGCCACCATTATGACGACGCGGTGGAGACCTTCGTGATGTCCCTGATCTATGAGGGACGCATCAGCTGCTTCCAACCGGTGACGGATCTGGACCGCATGGGCGTCACCCAGATCCGGCCCATGCTCTACATCCATGAAAAGACGGTGGATAACTTTGCCTCCCGGATGGAGCTGCCGGTGGTGGAGAACCGCTGCCCGGTGGATAAGCACACCAAGCGGGAGGAGATCAAGCAGCTGGTTTACGATCTGAGCAAGACCTACCCGGATCTGAAGGAGCGGATCTTTGGTGCCATGCAGCGGCTGCCCCTGCCGGAGTGGGAGCCCAAGGGCCGCTACAAGCGACCCAAGGACGAAGCGTAATAAGGGGATTGCACTTTTCGACAGATTGTGATATTATATTTTCAGAATCATTAAAGAAAGAGGTGCAGCATATGATCGGATCCGGATTGAAAAAATTGGCCGCTGAAAACGGCATGCAGGTCGCCCACGGTGTTGCCTACGGCAGCCTGAAGGGCTACGCCGCCACCCTCAGCGAGGGCTCAGGCTACAAGCAGATCGTCATCACCACGAAATTTACCGACCCGGAGAAGCTCCAGCTGCTCCAGGGAGCGCTGAACCAGAAAAATCTCACCCGGGAATACCGGGTTCAGAACCTGGCCTTCACGCCCCAGGGAATCCAGATCGTGTTCACGGACAACCCCGGAACCATGAAAAAGCTCCAGGCCTTCATTGAGTGGTTCTTCCCCCTCCTGACGGAGCATGCCGCATTGCCCTCCAATGTGTGCATGGAGTGCGGCAGTCAGGTTTCTGGCGGCTGCTGGAAGCTGATCGACGGTGTGGCCTACTATATGCACGAAACCTGCGCCGAGAAGCTGCGCCAGAACATTGCCGTGGAGGACGAGGAGCGCAAGCGGGAAGCGGGAGGCTCCTACGGCACCGGCCTGATCGGTGCGCTGCTGGGCGGTGCCATCGGTGCCGTGCTGTGGGCCATCGTCCTGAATATGGGCTATGTCGCCTCCGTCGTGGGCCTGGCCATCGGCTGGCTGGCAGACAAGGGCTACAGCCTGCTCAAGGGCAAGCAGGGCAAGGCCAAGGTGGCTATCCTCATCATTGCCATCATCTTTGGCGTGCTGCTGGGCAATTTCCTGGCGGATACCTTTACCCTGGTGTCCATGATCAACGCGGGTGAAGCGGACATTACATACGGCGAGATCCCGCTGCTGATTCTGGCATTGCTCCTGAGCGATGGGGAGTATCTTGCCGGTACCCTGGGCAATATCCTCACGGGCCTGCTGTTTGCCGGACTGGGCGTGTTCGCCCTGCTGAAGAAGGCGGGCAAGGAAGTTGCCGATACTAAATTCGTTGACCTTCCGTAAAATAGTGCAAAAGGGCGCGTTGAACGCGCCCTTTTTATGCTTTATTGACTTCTACAACGGTCAGCCGGTCGTCCTCCACCCGGAAACGGATGTCGTAACCCGCAAAGGTCAGACCGTAGACCCGGTCGGGCTTTCTCTGATAGCTGGGCCGGGGATCGTGGCTCAGAACGCCGATGGCGGCGCTCCGCTTGTCCTCCGGCAGCATTTCCAGCAGCGCCGCGGGGAAGTCCACCTGCAGCAGAAATTCCTCCGCCCCATCCGTGAAGCCGCCTGTGGCCTCCGGGTGGCTGTCGCCGTAGGGAATGTAGGGCTTGATGTCGAAAATCGGGGTCCCGTCCATCAGGTCTGCGCCGCCTACGTG
>CAZHEG010000223.1:0-2343 GCA_964531435.1 uncultured Oscillospiraceae bacterium
TGGCTCCCGCCATCGTGTTCATCGACGAGATCGACGCGGTGGGCCGCAAGCGCGGCTCCGGCCTGGGCGGCGGTCACGATGAGAAGGAGCAGACCCTGAACCAGCTGCTGGTGGAAATGGACGGCTTCAGCAAAAATGAAGGCGTGATCGTCATGGCTGCCACCAACCGCCCCGACATTCTGGACCCCGCGCTGCTGCGTCCCGGCCGTTTTGACCGCCAGATCCATGTGGGCGCGCCGGATTCCAAGGGCCGTGAGGATATTTTGAAGGTCCACGCCAAGAACAAGAAGCTGGACAGCGGCGTTGACCTGAAGGTCATTGCCCAGTCCACCGTCGGCTTCACCGGAGCGGACCTGAGCAATCTGCTGAACGAGGCTGCCATTCTGGCTGCCCGGGATAACCGCCCGGTGCTGACCATGGAGGACATGAACAATGCCCTGATGAAGATCGTGGCCGGCCCCGAAAAGCGCAGCCGCGTCCGCAGCCGCCGGGATCTGAAGGTAACGGCCCTGCACGAGGCGGGCCATGCCGTTGCCATGTACCGGCTGCCCACCCAGGACAAGGTGCAGCACATTACCATCATCCCCCGGGGCATGTCCCTGGGCTCCACCTGGTCCCTGCCCAAGGATGACTCCTCCAACCTGACCCGCAACGAGATGTACGAGCAGATCGTGGGTCTGTTGGGCGGACGGGTAGCGGAGGCACTGTTCATCGGCGATGTGTCCGTGGGCGCGTCCAACGACATTGACCGGGCTTCCAAGCTGGCCCGGGATATGGTGGCCCGCTACGGCATGAGCGATGCTCTGGGCGCGATCTCCTACTACGATGGCGGCGAGGTATTCATCGGCCGGGATTACCAGACCACCAAGAGCTACTCCGAAAAGGTGGCCGGAACCATTGATGATGAGGTGAAGATCATCATCGACAAGGCATACGCCCACTGCGCCGAGATCCTGAAGGCTGACAAGGAGAAGCTCCGCCAGGTGGTGGATTTCCTGCTGGAGCATGAGAATATGACCGGCAAGCAGTTTGCCGACTGCATGGAGGGCCGGGAGATCTCGGATGATAACACCGTGACCTTCTTCGGCGTTCAGACCGACTCGGAATAAAACACAAGGGGCGCACCGCATCGGTGCGCCCTTTTCGCAGTGACAGGGAGAATATCCACCGTCCCATGGGGTTGCAATTGAAGCCAAAAGGCGTTATAATAAAGGATATTTTCAAAAGTGTATTCAGCGGTTACCCGAAAACAAAAGGAGGGCGTGGTATGACAGCCAGGAAAGTAATATTCGCGGTGCTTTGCGCGCTGCTTGCCGTTGTGATCATCATGTCCGGCATTTTGTTGGGACGGGTAGGGGAGCTTGCCCAGACCCTGTTCGCGCCCCAGTCCTCCACGCCGGAAACCACGGTGCCGACTACCACAGCCCCGCCTCCGGCCACCGCGCCCACCCAGCCTGCCACGGTTCCCACGGAGCCCCCTGAAACCACGGTGCCGGTGGACACAGGCCACACCCATCAGTACGAGCTGACGGAAACGGTGGGAGCCACCTGCGAGAATTTCGGATACAGCATCTACACCTGCGCCGGCTGCGGCAAGCAGAATATCCCTTACGAAGAGCAGGCCGATCCCCTGGGCCACACCTTCGGGGACGGGGAAACGGTGGCCCCCACCTGTACCGAATACGGCTGCATCCGCTATACCTGCACCCGGTGCGGCATGACGGAGGATAAGAACAAGACCGGCGCGGCAGGCCACAGCTTCCAGCTTACCGAAACTGTGGTGGGAACCTGCGTTACCGATGGCTACTCGCTGTACACCTGCACCGTCTGCGGCGCGGAGGAAAAGCGGGATGAGAGCATCGGCACCGGACATGACTACCAGAACGTGGAAAGCGTTGCCCCCGGCTGCAATGAGGAGGGCTACGCCCGCTACCGCTGCAGCATCTGCGGCGACGAATATGTGTACACCGCCCCCGCCGACGGCCATTTCTTCGGCGACTGGGCTACCCGCTCTGCGGGACCGTGGGAGCGGGTCTGCCTGTTCTGCGGCGAAATGCAGAGCACCGAGAACCTGATGATCACCAAGACCCAGGTGTCCGTCTCCGGTGTGGAGGGCGAGAGCTTACAGGTGTATGTGATCTGCGTGGGCTCCATTTACGAAAGGGAGCTGTTCCGCTTCACCGTTTATGATCTCCTGGATAACGATACCTTGGGCTTCAGCTACGATGGCACCAGGGGTCTGGTGGTAGGCTATGTGTCCGCAAGCGGCGAAACCGTGGAAGCGGTACTGTACTTCGATACCACGGCACCCTACATCGCACAATAAGAAAACTCCCGGACGAA
>CAZHEG010000224.1:0-2340 GCA_964531435.1 uncultured Oscillospiraceae bacterium
ACCACGGTCAGCACGTTGCCCTCTGCCATCATGGCGGGGGTCAGCTCATAACGGAAGGTGGAGAAGCCGCCCTTGTGGGTGCCCAGCTCACGGCCGTTGCAGTAAACGGTGGCGACATGGTTGGCGCCCTGCAGCTCAATGTACTGCTTGGTGCCGGGGGTGGGGTTGGGCAGGCTGATCTTGTAGGTGCCGATGCCGCGCCAATAGTCGGCACCGCCGTCCTGTCCGTCCAGGTTGTTCCAGGTGTGGGGCAGGGCCACCTTGGTCAGAGCTTCGCCTTCCTTGGCGAAGAGGGCTTCCGTCAGAAGAGTTTTGATACGCATAAATTGCTGGCTCCTTTCGTGCTCCGGGGTACGGAGACTTATAATCGTGTATATTGTACCATGATTTCTTTTAAGGGTCAAGAGAATTTGGCCAATTTTACCAACCCGGAATCTTTCGTTTATCCTTCACCTTGCGGCAATACCGTAGGGCGGTGGCTTGCTGCCGCCGGGTGCCCACGACGGCCCCTGCACGGTCGTATGTCACATCGGTGCGCTAAGCTCCGATTTGCTACACTGTTGCAAATTTACAAAAACGTCATCCCGAGGGTCGCGCAGCGAAGTCGAGGGATCCTGGCACCGATTTTACTGCAAATGAAAACCAAATGCCCAGATCCCTCCTCACGGCTTCGCCTTGGCCGGGATGACATCTGCGGTGGAGAGCGGTTGGATAAGCTCCAATTTTCCGCTTTCCGAAAAACGCGTATCGACGAATGGTTGCTTCTGTGCTATAATGGTTCCCAATAAGACCATCGGAGGACGCTTATTATGGCGAAAAAGCATATCAGCATCGGCCTGCTGGCCCATGTTGGTGCAAGCAGACGAGAACCACACATAAATAGCTTCATCCCCGGTTCCAAAACCGGGGATTTTTCGTATTATCCGGTAATAACACTGTATTTGCACAAGGGTTGCTATTTACGACAAAATTCTTTATAATAACCCCAAGACTTGCGACATCGGTTTAAGAGAGGTTGGTGAAAAATCGTGCTAAGTAGAGATAAATATATTAGCGAGATTAGTACAAAGTTAGCGTGGATTAAAGCAAAAGTGGAACTGTGCAGTTCCCTCAACCTTCTGGATTGCAACATCCACATGGAATACTTTCTTTGCGGCTTGCTCAATATCATTTACGGATACAATTTGGTTAATTTGAATTCTGTCCAAGCTAACTACACTTCAATCGACCTTGGTGACTCTGGTAATAAGCTTGCTGTTCAGGTCACATCGGATAACACAAGCACAAAAATTAAGGCTACAGTTAATAAATTTATCGATAACAACTACAACCTGCAATTTGATCGGCTGGTCGTTTTGATAATAGGCAATAAGAAAGCATACACAGCCGATTTTACCGCATCGAATGGTTTCGTCATATCAAAAGATAATGATATTTGGGATTTTACAAAGCTGATAAGGGACATTTCCAACAAGCAAACTTCTGAGTTGGGTGAAATTGCCGCATTCTTAGATAGCGAGCTGATTAATTCAAGTGGATATGTTGGAATCAGCCCATGTGATGTGGTCGAAGAAATGTATCGGATAACCTATGCTTTGTGTTTATCAAAGTTGATGGCTCCATGTCTTTCTAGAGCAGTGGCAGCGCAAATCATGGTGTCTGATGTCATGTCGGCAAAGTATCAGTATATCATTGACGAGGTATTGAATGGTAAAAGGTATCTTGTTGGAAGCTTTGGCACAGGAAAGTCACATGCCATGCTTATCTTGTGTCAAAAATTGCTACAGGAGTATTCAGCAGGTCTATCGAACTATATCCCCTTATTTACTCATGTGCGAGATATCGTAAGTACCGGATCAATTCAAAATTGGCTCAACAACAGATCGATATGCAACCAGAAGTATATTCTATTTATAGATGGCCTTGACGAAATTGAATATGCCGCAGCGAAGCGGATTATTGAGGAAGAGCAGTACCTTGCCATTCTTTCACCTGAGAATCTGATCCTGATAGGATCTAGACCATTAACTTATTTACCAAAGGATTCTTATCAGATCGGAATCAAAGCACTTTCTGAGGTTCAGCAAGAAGATCTGATTAACGCAATCGTGTCTGATGAAAACATACGATTCCTTCCAAGAGTTACTCCTGACCAGCTTAAGCAATCTCTTTCCAGACCGCTGTTCTGTATCATCTATGCCCTGTTAAAAAATGATGGGAACCTTGGGTGGGCAACAAATGAAATTGATCTTCTGTCAATCTTTGTCGAGAAGGCAACCAAAGATATATCCGAAAACTTCTGCGCAGTATATGATGACTTGGTGGTACTATCAGTAAAAG
>CAZHEG010000225.1:0-2326 GCA_964531435.1 uncultured Oscillospiraceae bacterium
CAGCTGGCTCTCGGTCCAGAAGGACTCGCAGGGGGTGCAGTACTTGCCCTTGTAGCTGCCCTTGTAAATATCGCCGTTTTCGTACATTCTCCGGAAGATCTTCTGAACGGCCTCCACATGGTAATCGTCCGTGGTGCGGATGAAGCGGTCATAGCTGATGTTCATCAGCTTCCACAGATCCAGAACGCCCTTCTCGCCCAGAACGATGTTGTCAACGAACTGCTGGGGGGTGACGCCTGCCTCCTTTGCCTTATCCTCGATCTTCTGTCCGTGCTCATCGGTGCCGGTCAGGAACTTCACGTTGTAGCCCTGAAGCCGCTTGTAGCGGGCCATGGTGTCCGTTGCCACGGTGCAGTAGGCGTGGCCGATGTGCAGATTGGAAGAGGGATAATAAATGGGGGTGGTAATGTAGTAATTACCCTTGCAATGATCGCACATAAAAAATTCTCCTCTCAAATAGAAAACGCCCCCGGAATACTCCAAGGGCGTAAATTTACGCGGTACCACCTTGATTCGCAGCTTGCGCTGCCTCAAAAACGCTGTAACGGGCGCTCCCGTCGATGCCTACCTATCGGCACCGCAGCTCCGAGACCATGTTCTGCCGTCTTTGCCGTGCCCCCTCTCACCTAACGGGGCTCTCTGGCCGGTTATCCCGACATACTCTTCTCTTCTTCGCTTTTTACGATATATGGGGTATTATACCCGGAAAGCTCCACTTTTGTCAACTATTTTTATTAGGTTGACCCCCGGAAGATTTTGACGTATACTATATTATAATGAGGGGGGTGAGGAAATGGAGCTTCAGTGGCGGCGTCTTGAGGGCCGCTCCGGACACGATGCGGGGCGGGCGCTCCTGGCGGAAATGGCAGGGGACAGGCCCATCAAGCTGTCGCCCCGGGGAAAGCCCTACTTTGAAAACGGCCCCCATTTTTCCATTTCCCACACAAAAAATCACGTTTTCTGCTGCGTCAGCGATCACAATGTGGCGGTGGACGCGGAGGAAGCGGACCGGCCCATCGACCTGCGGCTGGCGGATAAGATCCTGTCCCCCGGGGAGCGGGCCCGCTTCGATGCCGCCCCGGACAAGCAGGCCGCCCTGCTGCGGCTGTGGGTGCTGAAGGAATGCCGGGCCAAGCTGACCGGCCGGGGCTGGGGCAGCTACCTGTACCGCACCGATTTTGACCCGAATGACAGCAGGATCACCCGAATCGACGGCTGCATCGTCGCCGTGATGGAAGCCAAGGAGGAACACCATGCTATTTGATACCCATGCCCATATGGACGACCGGGCCTTTGACACCGACCGGGAGGAGCTGCTGGGCTCCCTGCCCGCCGCGGGAATCGGCCTTCTGATGAATCCCGGCTGCAGCCTGGCCTCGTCCCGCAACGCGGTGGCCCTGGCGAGCCGCTATGACTATATCTACGCCGCCGTGGGCTCCCACCCCGACGCCGCCGACGAGGTCAATGATGCCGTCATTGCCGAATATCGGATGTTATGTAAACAAAACCCGGAGAAAGTAAAGGCCATCGGCGAGATCGGCCTGGATTACCACTATGAGGACATTCCCAGAGAGCTTCAGAAGAAGGCCTTCATTGCCCAGCTGGAGCTGGCCCGGGAGCTCCGCCTTCCCGTCATCGTCCACGAGCGGGAGGCCCACGAGGACGGACTTGCCATCGTCAAGGCGTTCCCGGAGGTCAGCGGTGTATTCCACTGCTTCTCCGGCTCCGCGGAGCTGGCCCGCCAGCTGGTGGAGCTGGGCTGGTACATCGGATTTACCGGGGTGCTGACCTTCAAAAATGCCCGCCGGGCCATCGAAGCCGCCCAGGCCATCCCTCTGGAGCGGATCGTCATCGAAACGGACTGCCCCTATATGTCCCCCGAGCCCTTCCGGGGCAAGCGAAACGATCCGGGCAAGGTCTACCGCATGGCGGAAAAGCTGGCGGAGATCAAGGGCATCACCCCGGAGGAAGCCCGCCGGATCACCGTGGAAAACGGAAAGCGGCTCTACCGCATCCCCTGACCGCTCCTATAAAAAATGCAAAGTCCGCAGGCCATACCTGCGGACTTTGCAACAAGAAAGAGGAGAGGAAAATGAAAAAATGAAGAATTCTTTTGGATCGTTTGTCTTTATTGTAAGGTACAAATGTGAAGAAAAAAAGTGAAGAAATATTAAGATTGTTTGAAGTTGTGTGAATGAAAATTCTTTTCAGCCGAAAAATGCTTTACATCCGCGGCCCGTTGCAGTAAAATATGGCAAAAAGGAGGTGGCCCCCGTGAACAACAGCAAAAAGGAAGACCGGGTGCTCATCGGCCTGATGCTCACCG
>CAZHEG010000226.1:0-2320 GCA_964531435.1 uncultured Oscillospiraceae bacterium
AGAAGGTATCATTGCTGCTTATGATTTATGATATCATTGCAGTGACCGTGGCCTACTTCTTTGCGCTTTGGATTCGCTTCGACTGCGTTGTATCCGCCATCCCGGATTACTATGTGCTTACATACCAGAAGTTTATGCCCATTTATTGGGTGATCTGTGTTGCGACCTTCTGGTTTACCCGCCTGTATAACAGCGTCTGGCGCTTTGCCAGCTTTGATGAGCTGATGAGTGTTATTAAAGCAACTGTGATCACGGTGGTACTGCACATTTTGCTGATCAATCTGCTGTTTATACGTATGCCCATTTCCTATCATGTGGTGGGAGCGGGTATCCAGTTCATCGCGGTGCTGGGCGTCCGGTTTTCCTACCGGCTGGTGCTGCTGCTGCGGAAGAAGGTTTATTCCGACGGACCGAACCGGGAGCCTGCCAGGGTCATGCTGATCGGTGCGGGCAATGCGGGCCAGATGATCCTTCGGGATGCCGGCCGGGTGAATAAAAACAATGTCCGAATCTGCTGCATCATCGATGACAATCCCAACAAATGGAACCGCTACATTGACGGCGTTCCGGTCGTCGGAGGCCGGAACGATATCCTCAGTAACGTAGAAAAGTACGGAATCGAGAAAATATTTGTGGCAATTCCCAGCGCCAGCAAGCAGGATCTGCGGGATATTCTGAACATCTGCAAGGAAACCGGCTGCGCGCTGCAAAACCTGCCCGGTATGGAACAGCTGATCGCGGGAGAAGCGTCCCTCAGTGATCTGCGGGAGGTGGCGGTGGAGGATCTGCTGGGCCGGGAGCCCGTCCGTGTTGACATGGATCAGATTCTGGACTCCATCCGGGATAAGACCATTCTGGTGACAGGCGGCGGCGGATCCATCGGCAGTGAGCTTTGCCGTCAGGTGGCAGGACACGGGCCCAGGCAGCTGGTCATCTTTGATGTGTATGAAAACAATGCCTACGAGATCCAGCAGGAGCTGAAGGAAGCTTATCCGGAGCTCAACCTGACGGTTCTCATTGGATCTGTCCGTGACAGCCGCCGGATCGACCGGGTATTTGAGACCTACAAGCCCGACATTGTGTACCACGCCGCGGCCCACAAGCATGTGCCGCTGATGGAGGACAGCCCCTGTGAGGCAGTGAAAAACAATGTGATCGGTACATACAAGACGGCATATGCCGCCATGAAGCATAACTGCGGCCGGTTCGTTCTGATCAGTACGGACAAGGCGGTGAACCCCACCAATATCATGGGTGCCAGCAAGCGGCTGTGTGAGATGGTGATCCAGAGCTTTGACCGGATGGTGAAGCTGGGCGCCGCCGGCAGCCTGCCCCAGCTGTATACCCACAGCGTGGAAGATGACGAGCCCCTGGACATGAAGCAGTGCAGATTCTGCACCGAGTTTGTGGCGGTTCGCTTCGGCAATGTGCTGGGAAGCAACGGAAGCGTCATCCCCCTGTTCAAAAAGCAGATCGCCAAGGGCGGCCCGGTAACGGTGACCCACCCGGATATCATCCGCTATTTCATGACCATTCCCGAGGCGGTGAGTTTGGTGCTTCAGGCCGGCTGCTACGCCCGGGGCGGTGAGATCTTCGTTCTGGACATGGGTGAGCCGGTGAAGATCGACGACCTGGCAAGAAACCTGATCAAGCTGTCAGGACAGCGCCCTGACGAGGATATCCAGCTGGTGTACACCGGACTGCGGCCCGGCGAGAAGCTGTACGAAGAAAAGCTGATGGCGGAGGAGGGCCTTCGCCGCACGGAAAACGATTTGATTCATGTCGGAAATCCCATTCCTATTGATGTGGATGATTTCATCATCCGGCTGAAAAAGCTGATGGACGCCGCCTATGACAATGACGAGCGGGTCCGGGAGCTGGTGGAGGAAATGGTTCCGGGCTATCAGCCTGCAGTTCAATAAGACCGACCCCGGAGGTATCAATCCTCCGGGGTATTTTAGTCTGGGAAATTGTTCCATTCTGAAGAAATTACAGTGGACAAATCACCTTGAAAAAGGTATACTAAAATAAGCAAATTATGAAAAGGAGTGGACCCCTTTGAAAAACTACAGCCTGGGCATCGAGCTTGGCTCCACGCGAATCAAGGCCGTTGCCATCAACGAAAACCATGTTCCCGTTTCCTCCGGCGACTATACCTGGAAAAGCTCCTATGAAAACGGTGTCTGGACCTACGACCTGGCTGAGGTCTGGACAGGCCTGAAGAAGGCGCTTTCCGGTGTGGAAGACCGGGGCTCCATCAAGGCGATGGGCGTTTCCGCCATGATGCACGGCTATCTGGCCTTTGACAAGGACTGGAACC
>CAZHEG010000227.1:0-2316 GCA_964531435.1 uncultured Oscillospiraceae bacterium
GAGCGTAGTTGGTGTAGTTGCCGGAAGCCTTCTCCCACAGCTCAGCGTAGGTAGCATCGGAAATGACAGGCATCTCAACACCGTTGAACAGGAAGGTCTCGCCGGTCTTGATGAAAGCATCGGGACCGTAGGACATCAGGATCTGACCCTCAGCGCTGTAAGCGTAGTCGATCAGCTTCAGAGCAGCGTACAGCTTATCCTGGTTGTCGCCGACACCGGCCTTGGAGATGGCCCAGCCGTCGGTCTTGACGGAACGCCAGGACTCGGTGAAGCGCATGTAGACGCCATTGGCATCGGTGCCGTCATACCAGCGGGCAACGGGAACCATGACTGCCATGTACTTCTCGCCATCCTGCAGCTTGGTCTCGTTGTAAACGGTCTGGGTCTGGTTATAGTCATAGTGCATGAAGCCCAGGTCGTTTTCCAGCATGGTAGCGGTGGACTCTTCGGACATGTCAACGAAGGACTTGGAGATCAGGCCTTCCTGGACCATGGCGTTCATACGCTCCATGGCTTCGTAGGTAGCCTCTTCCTGACGGGCGTCGTGCAGCAGGCCGTCGGCGCCGACGTACAGGTAATCCTGACGGGACTCCAGACCGCGAACGCCAAACAGAGTGCCGGCGAAGCGGAACATATCGACACGGCGCTGGTTGTTGTTGTCCTCACGGGAGAACAGGCCCTGGATGGCATCGGTGCCGTTCAGGGTGTGGGCATTGGCCACGACGCAGCGCAGCAGAGCGACCAGCTCGTCAGCGTCCCAAGCGGCATTCTGGCCAACGAACAGGTTGGAACGGGTGGTGCCGTAGTAGCCGTTGTAGGCGGTGTCGATGTAGTCACGCAGCATGTTGACAGCGGTAACACCGTCGACAGTGCCGGAGGCCAGAGCAGCGTTCATGTTGGCAACGATGTTGCCGGCTGCATCATAGTCCTTGGTGACGGACTCGGTGGCGGTGCCATCCAGAGTGACAACGTCAACAGTGATCTTGCCGGAGGTGGGCATGTAGGGAGTGTAAACAGCAGCGCTCAGGTTGCCGCTCTTCTCGGCGGTGAATTCACCTTCGCCGTCCAGCAGCTTGACGACCCAGTCAGTACGCATCAGAGGCATACGCTCGATGTCGTTGACACCGTCAAAGTAGGGGGAGAAGTAGATAGCGCCGGTGGTGGTGTTGCCGGTGATGGACAGCAGAACGATGGGGTTGGCTTCCAGATATGCCTTGAAGTTGGGCATCATATCCAGATACTCAGCGATGTTGATGAGGGAGCCGGCTTCGCCGTACTCGGTCAGCTGGGTGGCAGAACCGGAGATCATGTCGACCTCATTCAGACGGTCCTTCCAGTACTCGAACTCCTTGGTAGCGGAGTTGCCCTGGTACTTGTCTTCGAAGACCATACCCAGGCGGTTCTCGACCTCGACCCAGGTGGGCTTCAGGTCGCCGGTCTGATAGGTGTTGCCGTCAGCCAGGGTGATGCCCTCGCCGGCGACATCAGCGCTGAAGAACAGGCCGGTCTTGGCGCTGTTGTAGCCGGTGGCCATGCGCAGGATGGTGCCCTGAGTGAAGGTCAGCTCGGCAACAGGAGTGGATTCCACCGGATCAGTCTCGCCGGTGCCCTGAGTTTCTTTGGTGGTGGGCTCAGTGACGTTCAGTCCGCCGGAGCAGCCTGCTGCCAGAGCCATGATCATGCAAAGAACCAGGATCAGGGATAATGCACGTTTCATCATGTTTTTTCTCCTTTTAATTGTTTTATAATAGATCGGGGGGACCGATTATTATATGGTGTTACTCCTTCACGCCGCCCACATTGACGCCCTTCGCGAAGTACTTCTGGATGAAGGGGTAAATGATCAGGATAGGCACGATGGAACAAACGATCAGCGCATAGATGACGGAATCCGAGGAATAAACCTTATTCCATCCGGCCATTGCTTCCGGATCCGTGAATTCCTCCAGCTTCAGACGGATGAACACCTGCAGGGGGTGCTCGTTGGAGTTGGAGATCATCTGGCGGGCCCAGAAATAGCCGTTCCAGCGGGAGATTGCGAAGAACAGTGCCACGGTGGCGATGGTGGACTTGGACATGGGGATGTAGACCTTGGACAGGACCTGGAACTCGGAGGCACCGTCCACGATGGCCGCTTCCTCAATGTCAGAGGGAACGCCCTCAAAGGCGTTACGCAGCAGGATGATGTTCATGGCTGCCATACCCATGGCGATGACCACGAGCCACTTGTCGTCGGTGATGCCGATGGAGGTGAAAACCTTCTTGGTATCCAGGTAGTTCAGGTACTGGGGAACCAGACCTGCGGAGAACCACATG
>CAZHEG010000228.1:0-2279 GCA_964531435.1 uncultured Oscillospiraceae bacterium
TGGGCTCCGTGGAAGAAAGCCGCCCGGTGGCCGTCACCAGGTTCTGGAACGTGGTACGGATCCGTCCGTCGGCGCACAGTGCCTTGGTCAGGCCGTCGGCATAGGTGGATTTCAGCTTGGTCAGCATCCGGTAGTCCATGATGGCGGGAATGATGGGATGCTTATTCTTCAGCTTTTCCAGAACATCCGCATTGGTGGAATAGCCGGTTTTCGTCTTTTTCACCGGGGGAAGTCCCAGTTTTTCAAACAGCAGCTCGCCCAGCTGCCGGGTGGAATTGATGTTGAAGGGTTCACCGGAATAGCTGTAAATCAGCTTCTCGCATTCGTCGATCCGCTGGGTCAGCATCTGCCCGAACTGGGCCAGCTGGCCCTGGTCAATGGCAATGCCCTCCTTTTCCATCCGGTACAGCACCGGGCAAAGGGGCAGCTCCATTTCGCGGTACAGCTTTTCCATACCCTTTTCCCCCAGCTCTGCCAGCAATACAGGACGCAGATGCCACATAGCCTCCGCGCAGCCGGCGGCATCGCCGTCCTCCACGCTCAGCCCCAGGTAATTGGTGGCCAGCTTGGATACGGGATAATCCGATGCCGAGGGGTTCAGGTCATAGGCAGCCAGAGCAGTGTCAAACACACAGCTCCCGAAGGGAATGCCCATGTCATCCAGGGTGTGCATGGCAGTCTTGCTGTCGTGGAAGATATGGGCGCCGGACAGGCTGAGCATGGCAGCCTCCATGGGTGTCAGCACCGCTACACCCTTTTGGCAGGCAATGCCGATGGAGCCATCCGGGGCGATATACACGGCAGATTCCTGAAGATCCACAGGCACCTCGTCCAGGCAGGGAAGCTTTTCGCACTTGCGCTGCGCCTTGGGCTGTTCCACCGCAGCGCCGCGCAGGCCGTAGCGGTCGATCAGCTTCACAAATTCCAGCTTCTGGAACAGGGCATACAGCTCCGGCTTGTTGTAGGGCATTACCACCGCGTCCTTCGGCTCAAAATCGATGGGCGCCTCCGGGACGATGGTGGCCAGCTCATAGGACAGGAAGGCATTCTCCCGATCCTTCTCAAGCTTTTCCCGCAGTTTGGGCTTGATGGAGCTGTCGCCGATATTTTCATAGACCCCCTCCAGGCTTCCGAATTTCAGCAGAAGCTCCGTCGCCGTCTTGGGGCCCACACCGGCAACGCCGGGGATATTATCCGAGGAGTCGCCCATCAGCGCCTTCAGGTCGATGAGCTTCTTCGGCTCGAAGCCGTACTCCTCCTCAAATTTTTCTCTTGTATACAAGGTAGCCGTGGTCTGACCGGGCTTGGAGATCACCAGCTTGATGTGGACATTCTCATCGATCAGCTGCAGGCTGTCCCGGTCGCCGGTGACCACAACGCACTCCCAACCGTTGTTGGAGCAAATGCGGCCGACAGTGCCGATGACGTCATCAGCTTCCCATCCCTGGCACTCGTAAATGGGGATGTTCATGGCCCGCAGCACATCTTTCATCACCGGCATCTGCTGGCGCAGCTCCTCGGGCATGGCATGGCGGGTCGCCTTGTAGCCATCATACCGCAGGTGCCGGAAGGTGGGCCCATGGAGGTCGAATGCCACGCAAACGGCGTCGGGCTGCTCCTCCTTCTCCATCCGCTCCAGAATGTTCAGGAAGCCGTAAATGGCATGGGTATACAGTCCGTCCCGGGTGGTCAGGGGCTTTACACCGAAATAGGCACGGTTAATGACGGAATTACCGTCCAGGATCAAAAGCTTCATACTTTTCTCCACTTGGCGCCCTGGGGGGTGTCAATGATCTCAATGCCCCGGGCCTTCAGTTCGTCACGAATGCGGTCGGCTTCGGCCCAATTCCTGGCCTTCTTCGCCTCCGTCCGGGCGGCAACCAGCGCGTCGATCTCGGGATCGGCGTTGGCAGCCTCCTCCTCGGCCTGCTTTTGGGCCAGGGCTTCCGCCGCGGAGATCAGGTTCAGGGAAAGGACCCGGTCAAAATCCCCGATGGCGGCAAGCTTGGTGGCATCATTGCACTTGGCCTTCAGTACATCGTATACCGCAGTAATGGCCAGAGAGGTATTCAGGTCGCCGTTAAGAGCGCCCGCGAACCGGCTTTTCAGCTGCTCCAGGGCAGCTTCATCCACCGCTCCCTCGGGGCGCAGCGCGGCGATCTTCGCAACCAGCTTTTCATAAGCCACGGCAGCATTGTCCAGGTTCTCCCAGGAGAACACCAGGTTCCGGCGGTAGTGGCTCTGCAGGCAGAACAGGCGGTAAGCCATGGGATCATAGC
>CAZHEG010000229.1:0-2275 GCA_964531435.1 uncultured Oscillospiraceae bacterium
AGCTGCTGCGCCGGAAGGGTATGTACTATAACCTGTACACCCTCCAGTACCGCAAACAGCAGCTTCAGAGCGAATAAAAAACGAACCGCCGATGGGTTTCCATCGGCGGTTTTGCTAATTGAAAATTGGAGTTTGTCGTGCAGTTGGATAACGCACCGAACCCTTGCCCCCCGCATTTATGAGGGGGGGTGCCCCAGTGAAAACACTGGGGCGGGGGGAGTCAAAAGACGCAGATTAGGGCGAACTCCCCCAGTCAAATTGCCTGATATCGGCAATTTGACAGCCCCCTCTTAAAAGCGGGGGCCAAGGGCGCTGCCGCGCCAAAGCAACCACCCAACAACACGACAAACTGAAATTCCATATTCCTCTTTGCTTACTGGGCTTTGTATCGACGGCTGAGGTGCCGCTCGCTCAACTTCTGGCTGAGGCGCAGCATGTACTGCTTCAGCCGCGACAGCCCAAAAACCACTGCTGCCAGCGCCACAAGGGAAAGGGCCTGCTGAATGATGACCATATATTCCATGACCGTACCTCCTTTTGAAATGAGTTAGCATATGCTAACTACCTACTTATAATATACGCGAATGATTCTCATTTGTCAAGTATTTTTAAGGAATATTTCGTTTGCCTTCAGGAACAAAATATGATAGACTGGAGAAAATGGTCCGAAAGGTGATCTGATTTGTTGAAAAAATACATTTTGGTGGCGCTGATATCCATGGTGCCCCTGGTGGAGCTTCGCGGCGGCATGCCCATCGCCCTGGGAATGGGGCTTCCTTACTGGCCCTCGCTGGTGGTTTGCACCCTGGGCAATATGCTCCCGGTGCCGGTGATCTATTTCTTCGCCCGGAAGGTCCTGGTGTGGGGCGCGGATAAAAAATACATTGGCAGGGTCTTTACCTTCTTCCTGGAGAAGGGGGAGAAGGCCGGACAGTCCCTCCGCAAAAAAGCGGGGCGGGGCGGCCTCTTTGTTGCGCTGCTGCTGTTCGTGGGCATTCCTGTTCCCGGCACCGGTGCCTGGACGGGAACGCTGGCAGCCAGCTTTTTGAATATGGGCATCAAATCCACCGCCGCGGCGGTGAGCCTGGGCGTTTTGATGGCTGGCACCATCATGGGCATCGCCAGCAGCGGCGTCCTGAGCGTGTTTGGATTATAAGGAGGAAAAAACGTATGTGTCTGTTCTGCAAGATCGTGGCGGGGGAGATCCCCTCTACCAAGGTGTATGAGGATGAAACCGTTCTGGCATTCCGGGATATCAGCCCCATGGCACCCACCCATATCCTGGTGATTCCCAAGGTCCATATCCCCTCGGTGGATGGTGTCAGCGCCGAAAACAGCGCCGTGGTCGCCCACATTTTTGAGGTGATCCCCGGCATTGCCGCCGCGGAGGGCCTGACGAATGGCTACCGTGTGGTATCCAACTGCGGCCCCGACGCGGGCCAGACGGTGCCCCATCTGCATTTTCACATCCTGGGCGGCCGCCAGCTGACCCTGGAAATGGCATGATCCCCAACCGCCCCGGAGCGTCCGCTCCGGGGTTTTTGCTTAGGGAAAAGAGTTGGAGTTTATCGCGCTGTTGTAATTTTCCAAAGGGCTGTCATCCCGAGCGAAGTCGAGGGATCTTGGCACCGATTTTACTGCAAATGTAAACCAAATGCGTAGATCCCTCCACGCGGCTTCGCCTTGGTCGGGATGACAACGCTTGTGGTAACCGTAAGATAAACTGCAATTTGCAATTCTTAACAGGCGAAAGGTGAAAAAATCTGTTGCAATGGCGGGAAAATAGGTGTATACTTTTCACGGCAAATCCCAACCTATGAATAGAGAAAGGATTGAAAACTATGGAAAATGAAAAGAATCAGGAGGCAGTGTTTGACGCCAGTACCCTGGGCAAGCCCAGAATGCTGGTGCTGGGTCTGCAGCATATGTTCGCCATGTTCGGCGCAACGGTGCTGGTCCCCGTCATTACCGGACTGAATGTCTCCACCACTCTGCTGTGGGCAGGCCTCGGCACCCTGCTGTTCCATCTCATCACCGGCAGAAAGGTCCCCGCATTCCTGGGCTCCTCCTTTGCGTTCCTGGGCGCTTACGGCCTGGTCACCGCCTCCGGCGCGGAGATCCCCCTGACCTACTCCGGCTTCGGCGTGGCAGTGGCCGGTCTTGTGTACCTGCTGCTGGCATGGCTCTTCAAGGTATTCGGTGCCAATAAGGTCATGAAGTTCTTCCCGCCCATCGTCACCGGCCCCATCATCATCTGCATCGGCCTGTCCCTGGC
>CAZHEG010000230.1:0-2247 GCA_964531435.1 uncultured Oscillospiraceae bacterium
AAAACAAGGGAAGGGTGCGTTTTGCAACGCACCCTAATCTGTTATCTTCTCTTTGCCAGGGGTTCCGCCCGGTCCTGAATCAGCAGCAGGTCGGAAATGATGGAATTGCTCAGCAGGAAGCCCGCGGGGGTCAGCCGCCAGTGGCCGCTGTCCATTTTCACCGCGTGGCCCCGTCCGGCGCACCGCTGCAGGTGCTCCTCCAGGGGGGCGAAGGGCAGCAGGTACTGCTTTTCATACTCCGTGGCCAGGATGCCCTGGGTGGTTCGCAGCCGGAGCATCAGGTATTCTCCGGCCCGCTCTCTGGGGGGCACCTCCTGAAGATCCTCAATGACGGTGCCGCCCTCCAGGATGCCGTCGATGTAGGCCTTCAGGTCCGCCCGGTTGGTGAACCGCTTGCCGGCGAAATCGGAGCTGGCGGCGGGGCCGAAGCCCAGATATTCTCCGCCGGTCCAGTATTTCAGGTTGTGCCGGGATTCCATGCCCCGGCGGCAGAAATTGGAGATCTCATACTGGCGGTAGCCCTTGGAGCGGAGGATTTCTCCGGCAGTCAGGTACATATCCGCCTGGGCGTCATCGTCGGGGATGTTCATGGCGTCCTGCCACTGGTACAGCGGGGTGCCGGGCTCGATCTTCAGGCCATAGCAGCTGATGTGCTCCGGCTCCAGCCGCAGCACGTTTCGCAGGGTTTCCTCCCAGCCGGTGCGGGTCTGGTCCGGCAGGCCGTAGATCAGGTCCACGGACAGGTTGCGGAAGCCCGCCTGGCGGATCCGCTTCACGGCCTCCACCGCCTGGGCGTAGCTGTGGGGCCGGCCGATGGTTTTCAGGATGGCGTCATCATCGGTTTGGATTCCCAGGCTCACCCGGTTGAAGCCCTCGCTGCGCAGCCGCCGCAGGAGCTTGGTGGATACGGAGTCGGGATTGGCCTCAAAGGTGATCTCCGCCGTGGCGCTGACGTCGAAGCTGCGGCGGATGCAGGTCAGAATCGATGCCATGCCGTCGGCACCGAAGAAGCTGGGGGTGCCGCCGCCGAAATAGACGGTGTCCACCACGTGGTTGGGCGCAAGGCGGCCCGCCTCCCGGATGTGGGTGCAGATGGCGTCCAGATAGCCGTCCATCAGCCGGTCATCCAGCTTCGCCAGGGAATAAAAATCGCAGTAGGCGCACTTGCTGCGGCAGAAGGGCACGTGAATGTAGATGCCCAGGGGCGCTTTATCTTTTCGTACGAGAATTGCCATGGGAAAACCTCCGGGGTATCAGTTGGTAAAATAGTGGATCATACCGCGGTGCCGGTTTTGTCGGCCTGGCGGATGGATGTACTTTCCGGGGCGGCTGCCAGGGTGTCGAAGAACCGCTGCAGGTGTTTTTTGCTGCGGCGGCCCGGGAACCAGGCCCGGAAGGTGATGCTGTGGCCCTGCTCCGTCCTTTGGGCCATCAGGTCGTAGATGGTGCCCTGGTTTTCCTGGGCGGCGGAATGGATCCGCTCCAGGGAGGCGGAGATGTCGGAAGTATCCAGAATATAGCTGTTTTCGTAGCTGCTGACGTGGATCAGCCGGTGCTGCAGGCTCTCCAGCAGGGTCAGGGTGATGAGAATCAGCACCAGACCGAAGAGGGCCGGGGCGTAGTAGCCGAAGCCCGCGGCGATGCCCAGGCAGGCCACAGCCCACACACTGGCGGCAGTGGTCAGGCCCTTGACGGTGGCACCCTCCTTCATGATGGTGCCGGCACCCAGGAAGCCCACGCCGGTGATGACCTGGGCGCTCAGGCGGGCGGGGTCGGGGGATGCCCCCAGGGCGGAGTAGTGATGGTAGAGCATTTCTCCGGTGATGGAGATGACGCAGGCACCCAGCGCCACCAGGATGTGGGTCCTGAGGCCCGCGGGGCGGTGGGTAAATTCCCGCTCCAGGCCGATGACCACGCCGATGAGCATGGCGCAGCCCAGCCGCAGCAGAATCTCAAGCCCGCCCGGCTCCATATTCAAATAATCGTTCCAGATCGCGGATAAATTCATAGCTAACCTTTCAAAAGTTGAGGGGGTGGATGGGATCAGTCCTCGTCCAGCTTCAGCACCGCCATAAAGGCCTCGCTGGGGACGGACACGGTGCCGAAGGTGCGCATCCGCTTCTTGCCCTCCTTCTGCTTTTCCAGCAGCTTCTTCTTACGGGTGATATCGCCGCCGTAGCACTTGGCGAGCACGTCCTTGCGCAGGGCCTTGATGGTCTCGCGGGCGATGATCTTGCCGCCGATGGC
>CAZHEG010000231.1:0-2245 GCA_964531435.1 uncultured Oscillospiraceae bacterium
GGAATATCCTTGGCATCAAAGCCGGGGCCGGTATCCTCCACTTCAATTTGGGTAAAGAGTGCGGTTTCCTGTGCGGTGACGGCGATGGTGCCGCCCTCAGGCGTATGCTCCATGCAGTTTTTCAGGATGTTGCCCAGGGCCTCGGCGCTCCAAACCAGATCGCCGGAGAAGCTTTCCCCGCCGCAGTTCACCGCCAAGGTTTGATTGCGCAGATCCATGGGGATGGCGATGGGCGCGGCAGACCGGGCGATCAATTCCCGGACAGAAACGGCATCCTTCGCCAGCTTCACCGTCCCCGCGTCCAGCTTGGACATTTTCAAAAGGGTCTCCACCAACCATTCCGTGCGGGTCAAAAGGCTTCGCAGTTCCCCGGTCAGCTCCATCCGCTTTTCATCCGTCAGGTCAGGGCTGCGGAGCATGGTGGTGGTCAGGTTCATAGCCGTCAGCGGTGTACGAAGCTGGTGGGAAATATCCGCCAGAGAATCCGCAAGGTAGATCTTGTCTGCCTTGACCGCCTCGGCGGACTCCGTCAGGCGAAGGGTCAGCTTCTGCACCTGATTTGCCAGAATGGACAGCTCCCCTTCGTCATACTCCCGGATGGGCAGCGGCTTGCCGCCCACAAGCAAATCGTCCAGATCCCGGCTCAGCTTTTGCAGCCTGCGGTAACGGTAATATTCTGTTCCGAGGTGAATCCCGGCTATCACCACGCAAGCTGCCAGCACCAACACGCCGCAGGCTGCGGAGATCATAAAGCCAACAATCGCCAAAACAACCGTCGCAATTGCGATGATAACGATACTGCGCCGCAGTTCTTTGTTACTCTGGAACATACTCATCCCTCCAGCTTGTAGCCCAAGCCCCGAACCGTTTTGATCAGGCCGGGATTTTGGGGATCGATCTCGATCTTCTCCCGGAGCCGCTTGATGTAGACCGTCAGGGTATTGTCTCCCACATAGTCCCCGGCGCTGTCCCAGATCTCCTCCAGCAGCTTGTCCCGGGTGAGGATCTGCCCCCGGTTGTTGAGAAACACCAGCAGCAGCTTATATTCCAGTGCGGAGAGGTACAGATCCTGCCCGCACCGGGTCACGGTGCCTTTATCCGTATCAATGACGAGATCTCCCAGGGCAATAACACTCTGCCGTTTCCCCGCCCGGCGCAGCACACTGCGGATCCGGGAAACCAGTTCCCTGGGACGGAAGGGCTTGGAGATATAATCATCCGCCCCCATGTCCAACCCGGTGACCACGCTGAATTCATCGCCGGATGCGGTGAGAAAGATCACCGGGATGCCCAGCTCCTTGGCCCGGGCACAGACCGCAAAGCCGTTGCCCTCCGCCAGAGAGATATCCACCAGCGCAAGGTCGGGCTTGCTGACTTCCATCGCTTCCACGGCATCATGCTGCCCGGTCACAGCCGCAACTATAAAATTCTCCGTTGTCAGGAAGCTCACAAGCATCCGAATCAAAGTGGGATCGTCTTCCACAAGCAGCAGCTTATCCATAGCGATACCTCCTCATTTTCTTTCATCATACCATTTTCCCGCCCATATTACCATTACAGTTTTGTCACTTAAGGAAAATGCTCCCGCTGGGTGATAAAATCACAGAACAAAACATTTGTTATGGGTATGATAAGAAAAAAAGGAGGTACAACCTATGAGATTAAAAGGTAAAGTTGCGATCATCACCGGCGGCAGCCGCGGCATCGGCTACGCCACCGCCGACGCATTCCTGCGGGAGGGTGCCACCGTCATCCTCACCGCCAGCACCCAGGCTTCCGCAGACAAAGCGGTGGCCCGCCTGAAGGAAAAGCATCCCGGCTCTACTGTGGCGGGCATCAGCCCGGATCTGGCGAATCTGGAATCCGTCCGCAACGAATTCATCATTGCCACCGCCAAATACGGCTGCGTGGACATTCTGGTGAACAACGCCGGTGTTTCCGAAAGCACCCCCTTCATGGAATACACGGAGGAGACCTTCGACAAGGTGATGGATCTGAATGTCAAGGGCGTTTTCAACGCCACCCGCGCGGCAAGCGAATGCATGATCGCCCGGGGCAGCGGCGTGATCCTCTCCACCTCCTCCATGGTCAGTCTCTCCGGTCAGCCCAGCGGCTTTGCGTATCCCGCATCCAAATTCGCTGTCAACGGCCTGACCGTGTCCCTGGCCCGGGAGCTGGGGCCCAAGGGCATCCGGGTCAATGCTGTCGCCCCCGGCATCACGGAAACCGACATGATGAAGGCCGT
>CAZHEG010000232.1:0-2196 GCA_964531435.1 uncultured Oscillospiraceae bacterium
CCCTTGAAGTAGGGCTTCATGGGGGCCATGCCGGAGTTGATCAGCAGCAGAGAAGCATCATTCTGAGGAATCAGGGAAAAGCTGGGCAGACGCAGATGGCCCTTGCTCTCAAAGAAGCTCAGGAACATCTCACGCAGTTCGTTTACGCCGTAAGGCTTGGGATTCATAACAGTTACCTCCAAATGAAAATAAAACGCCCCTATGAAACATAGGGGCGTGGGAAACGCGGTACCACCCTAATTCACCCGCAATGCGGGCATCTTAGCGGCTCTGTAACGGGAGCACCCGTCCCGGTCATCCCGGGCGACGCACCAAATGGCTTGCGAAACTTACACCGGAGGGCTTCCACCGTCCCCTCCTCGCTCTGGGCTCCATATCCGCTTGGTTTGGGCATAGTCTTTGCATATCAGCCGTATTTTAGCAAAAAATATGGAGATTGTCAATCATTTTCTATTGGATTTTCCACCCCGCGGGATTATCAAAGGGAACGTCATTCTCCGGATCCCAGGGCCGCACCTTCAGCTTGGCGCAGGAGGGCAGCTTCGGCAGCTTCTCTCCCGGAAAAACAACGATCTCGATCTCAAGTCCTGCCGGCCCTTTTTTAATGCAGCAGTCCAGAACACTGGTCCAGCGCATGATTTCCTGTCCGGCCTGGAGCAAATTCTCATCCAGCCGGGGCCCGGGGGCAATGTCGCAAAGCCTTGGCTTGGCGCTGGCGCATTCACAGCTGCCGAGATCCAGCCGCCCGGAATCGTTGAGGGGATACAGCATCTGAGGCTCGCTCTTATGGTACAGCAGGATCTCTCCCCGCTCCCCTTTCGCCACTTCCTTTCCTTCCGCATCCACCAGCTTTACGCCGTATTCCTCGTCCCGCAGATGAACGCCCCGTTCTTTTCCGCAGGAGAAGCCCGCTACAACGCAGCTTTCCTGATAGTCAAGGCATCCCCAGGTGCAGCAGTCCAGACAGTTGATGATTCCATCCACCATCCAGTCCATGCAGGGGTAGCCTACCGTTACCACATTCCGGATATACAGTGGCGTGGATTTTGCCCGTGCCAATTTTGCCAGGCCCAGAACCACCAGGGGCGTTCCCACAATGGTGTGGACCCGGTTTTCGAAGGCCTGCCGCAGCAGTGTCTTCCACCGGCAGTCCGGCCCCCAGACCAGAGCTTCCGCCCCGCACTTTTCGACCGCAGAGCAGATCAGGCTGCCAAGGGTATCCGGCCCGCTGTTCAGGCAGATCAGAACCTTCTCCCCTTTTTTCAGAAAGGCAGACATATGGCCGGACAAATAGCTAACGGACGCTTCCTTCGCCTGTGGCTGCCGTGCCAGCTCTATGATCCCTTTCATGCCCCACACCCCCATGGTAATCATTGGTAATATTATACACAATGCACATATAAATAGCAAGCATTTCTTGAAATATTTGCAAAATTAACAAAGGAGAGGCATTTGCCCCTCCTTTGCCGTCATTCAGATATTATGCGCCAGCCAGCTTCTCATCTCTTCCCGGCCCTCTTCGCTCAGGGGAAATACCTTCTCCCCCTCGATCTCGCTTTTTTCATAGCAGAAAGGACCATGCCAAAATTCAGCCTTGATGGAACTGGCCTCGAAATCCACTTCCTTTGGTGTCGCCATCTCCACCTGGGGCACCACCCGGAACCGGAATGGCCCGCAGGAGCCGGTAAAGGGATTTTTCATGGCGAACCAGTGGAGGGTCGGAAGAAACAGCTCCTCCATTTATTCCTCCATCAGAGCTTCCATCTCGTCCAGCAGCTTTCCGAACAGCTCCAGTGCCTGGTTCACAGGCTCGGGAGCGGTCATGTCAACGCCCGCGCCCTTCAGCAGGTCGATGGGGCTCTTGCTGCAGCCGCCGCTGAGGAAGCCCAGATAATCCTTGACCGCTTCCTCACCCTCGGAAAGGATCCGCTTGGACAGGGCGATGGCGGCAGAATAGCCGGTGGCGTACTGGAACACATAGTAGTTCATGTAGAAATGGGGAATCCGTGCCCACTCCACAGCGATATTGTCATCCACCACCATATCGGGGCCGTAATACAGCTCATTGAGCCGCTTATACTCGGCGCACAGCACATCGGCAGTGAGGCTCTTGCCCTCAGCCACCATCTTTCCGATGTTCAGCTCAAACTCGGCGAACATGGTCTGGCGGTAGATGGTACCCTTGAACTGGTCCAG
>CAZHEG010000233.1:0-2196 GCA_964531435.1 uncultured Oscillospiraceae bacterium
CCCAAGAAGCCGGAAACCAGAATGGAGCAGATCATCGGCCAGATCGGCGATGTGGATACCTCTGTTTCCGCGGCGGAGCCTATGGCAGATAATGCGGATATCGATATCATCCTTCCGAAAAAGAGCGAGCCCAAGGCAGCGGCCGAGCCGAAGCCCGTACAAAAGGCGGAGCCGGAGAAGCTTCCCGTGGAAATGCCTGTGTTTGAAAAGGATGACGCCATTTCCGATGGCCCTGTTTTCCAGGAGCCTGCGCCCAAGCAGGAGAGCGCTCCTGCTGTTACCCCAAAAATTGAGAAGGTCACCGCCGAGGATGCCTTAAAATCTGCCGCCGAAGTGGCTGCGGAGATCGCCCAGGCGGAGACTGTTGTCCGGCCCCAGTATTGCTTCCCGCCCATTGATCTGCTGGCAAGCCCCAGCCGCGCATCCGGCGACGGCACCATGGAGATGCGGGAAAACACCCGCCGCCTGAACGAAACCCTGGCCAGCTTTAAGATCGAGGCCCATATCATCAACGTCACCCGGGGCCCCAGCGTTACCCGCTACGAGGTGGAGCTGGATAAGGGAGTCCGGCTGAACAAGCTGACCACCTGCGCCGATGATATTGCCCTGAGCCTTGGTGCCAGCGGCGTGCGCATCGCGGCGGTTCCCGGTAAGATCAGCGTGGTGGGCATTGAGGTTCCCAACCGCACCGTGACCACCGTTTCCCTGCGGGAGGTCATCGACTCCAATGAGTTCAACCGCGCCAAGAGCAAGTCCAGCTTTGCTGTGGGTAAGGATATCAACGGCAACTGCATCGTTGGCAATATCGCCAAGCTTCCCCATATGCTGATCGCCGGTACCACCGGCTCCGGTAAGTCCGTGTGCATGAACTCCATCATCATGTCCCTGCTGTATAAGGCCAGCCCGGAGGATGTGAAGCTCATCATGGTCGACCCCAAGATGGTGGAGCTTGGCATCTACAACGGCATCCCCCACCTTTTGATCCCCGTTGTCACGGATCCGAAGAAGGCCGCGGGCAGCCTCCAGTGGGCTGTTACGGAAATGATGCGCCGGTACAAGTCCATGTCCGACGCCGGTGTCCGTGACCTGGAGTCCTACAATTCCATCATGGAAAACGAGGACGGCGTGAAGCTGCCTCAGGTCGTTGTCATCATCGATGAGCTGGCAGATCTGATGCTGGTTGCCGCCAAGGAAGTGGAGGAATCCATTTGCCGCATCGCCCAGATGGGCCGTGCCGCTGGCATCCACCTTGTGATCGCCACCCAGCGTCCCTCCGCTGACGTTATCACCGGCCTGATGAAGGCGAACATTCCTTCCCGAATCGCTTTCGCGGTGTCTTCCGCCATGGAGTCCCGCATCATTCTGGATACCCAGGGCGCAGAGAAACTGGTGGGACGCGGCGATATGCTCTATGCGCCCATCGGTGCCGGCAAGCCGCTGCGTGTGCAGGGCTGCTTTGTCAGCGATGCCGAGGTGGAAGCCGTTGCCACCTACGTCAAGGATAACTTTAACGTTGTTTATGACCAGCAGGTCCTGGAGGAGATCGAAAAGAAGGCTGCCCAGACCGGCAATTCCAAGGCTGCTGCCACCGCCGCCGAGCCGGAGCCCAGTGCCGCCGAGATGGATGGTGACGAGATGCTCCCCGCTGCCGTGGATGTGATCCTGGAAACCGGACAGGCTTCCGTATCCATGCTCCAGCGCCGACTGAAGCTTGGCTATGCCCGCGCCGCCCGCATCGTGGACGAGATGGAGGAAAAGGGGATCGTAGGCCCCTTCCAGGGCAGCAAGCCCCGCACCATCCTGGTGACCAAGGAGCAATGGGAGGCCATGAAGAGCGGCCAGCCTCAGCAGCTTGAGATGGACGACATCCCCTTCGACGAGGGTGTTCCCGATGCCATCGACTGAATGATCCCATAATAAAAGACAGGCTTCTTCGGAAGCCTGTCTTTTGATATTATGCAAGAGTTACCGCCTTGGAGATGATCTCGTTTGCGGCCTGCTCTTTGCTGAGGAGGGGAAGCTCTGTGATCTCTTCCGCGGTGATCAGGGTGATGATGTTGGTATCCACACCGAAGCCGGCGCCCGCCTGCTTCAGGTTGTTGGCGCAGATCATCTGTACGCCCTTTTTTGTCAGCTTTTCCCGGCTGTTTTCCAGCATATTCTCCGTCTCCATGGAGAAGCCGCAGATGACCTGAC
>CAZHEG010000234.1:0-2193 GCA_964531435.1 uncultured Oscillospiraceae bacterium
ACGGCGCTGGCGTGACCGTCCATATACTTGGTGGTGGAGTGGGTCACGATGTCCGCGCCCCACTCAAAGGGACGGCAATTGACGGGGGTGGCGAAGGTGTTGTCCACGATCAGGGGCACACCGTTTTCATGGGCCACCCTGGCAAACTTCTCAATGTCCAGAACAGTCAGGGCAGGGTTGGCGATGGTCTCGCCGAAGAGCAGCTTGGTGTTGGGCCGGAAAGCGGCACGCAGCTCCTCCTCGCTGCAATCAGGGTTGACGAAGGTGACCTCGATGCCCATGCGCTTCATGGTGACGCTCAGCAGATTGAAGCTGCCGCCGTAAATGGCAGAGGAGGCCACGATGTGGTCACCGCAGGAAGCAATGTTGAACATGGCATAGAAATTCGCCGCCTGGCCGGAGCCGGTGAGCATGGCAGCGGTGCCGCCTTCCATGGCAGCGATCTTGGCAGCCACCATGTCGCAGGTGGGATTCTGCAGCCGGGAGTAGAAATAGCCCTCGGCCTCCAGGTCGAAGAGCTTGCCCATATCCTCGGAGGTAGCATATTTAAAGGTTGTGCTCTGAATAATGGGAAGCTGGCGGGGCTGGCCGTTGCCGGGGTTGTAGCCTGCCTGGATGGCCAGGGTCTCCATGTGAAGTTTCTTGTCCATAGAATTTCACCTCATAGTAGTGTAGATGTTCACATTCTAATCCCATTCGCCCCGTTTGTCAAATAAATATAATGGCATTCCAATTGCGAATTTCTTCCTGGAGTGAAAACCGGCGGCGCTGCCGCGCCGCCGGGATGTATTATACATATCGGATGGTAATTTCGCCGAAGCTGACATTGGCATTCAGGTAGATGACACCCTCCGGTTCAGGATCGGGATGGCCCTTCACCTCCACCGAGGCAAAAGCAGTGCTGGCGCTGTTTTCCACCCGGAACCGCCGGGGCACCGTCAGCTCCAGCTCGCCGAAGGAGCAGTTCGTTTCGATTCTGCAGCCCTCCGCGATCCGCTCCACCTGGGTCAGATCCAGGTGCAGCTCACCGAAGCTCACACTTGCTTCGCCCCCGGCAAGAACCGGAAGCTCCACCAAATGGGTATTTTCGCCGAAGCTGAGGCTGCAGTCAAAACAGTCAGCGCCGGTGGAATATTCACTGCGGCCGTCCTCGCTTCCCGTCACCACATTCCGCCCTCCGTGGGTGATGGTAAAACGGGGTTTATTGGGCTTTTTCAATGCTTCCATCAGCAGGCCAATGCCGAAAAATACCACCATAATGGGGAACACCAGCTCCCCGGCAATATCCAGCTTCCAGATCCCCAGATTGGCGATCAGGGAATACCCGCTGAACAGGGACAGCGCCAGATGGAACAGGGAGAACCGCTTCGCCAAATTGGAAACGCCCCAGGTCAGCAGGGCGCTGGGCCACAGAAGGCTCCAGAAGGATACTTCCCAGCCCATGATCCTGGTCAGAAGCAGCAGCGCGCCCACCAGCAGGACCATCAGGGCGAAGGCCACCGCGCTGCGCTTGCCGCTGTCCCAGTGGAATTCCCATTTTCCGTTGTGGATGTGAACGCCCTCCGGCTCTTCTTTCTCTGCCGCTTCCGCTTCCACCAGCTGCCGGGGTGCTTCCCTGCCCAGCAGCACATCGGTGCTGATGCCGAAAATGTCCGCCAGTGCGGGCAGAATGGTGATGTCCGGGCAGGACAGGTCATTTTCCCATTTACTCACCGCCTGGGCGGTGATCCCAAGCTTCTCCGCCAGCTGATCCTGGGTCAGCCCCAGCCGCTTGCGGTTTTCCGAAATGCGTTTTCCCAAAGTCTGTTCCATAGGCTCCGCCTCCTTTTCTTTGTGAGCGCATCATACCACACCCCCGCTCAAAAAGCTATCAAACATCGGTTAATTTCCGAAAATTATCCCCTCAACCACCGGTTGAGTGCCGCTCAACCGGGATTTTACTTGCATTTACCCCCATTTTGCGATATGATAAACAAAGATTATTTGTAGTGGAAATTGTAGCTTTTGCACCGATGTGACACGCAGCAATGTAGGGGCGGATATGATCCGCCCGCCGAGCGCCGCAGCGCGGCGCAAATAAAGCTTCTCCCCAGGGGGAAGGTTTTGGCATGGCAAAACCACCGTGTCATCGCCACGTCGCCTGCGGTGATACCATTTTGCACGGCAAAATGGCAGGCGGATGATATCCGCCCC
>CAZHEG010000235.1:0-2188 GCA_964531435.1 uncultured Oscillospiraceae bacterium
TTTCCTCCCGGGAGAAGCTTTTTGCTGCATCGGTATTTTGGGCGGCGGCCGGGATCGGCCCCTGCCATATGAAATGAGGTTATATTATGGAAAATGAACTGAAGGGCGGCTTCAGCACCGTGGTTCGGGCGGAAAAGGAATGCGATGTGTACTGCCCCATCTGCCACAAGCTGCTCCACGTGGAGGAGGGCCAGGTCATTCCCCGCTGCTGCGGCAAGCCTATGAAGGTTCTGGATTGATATTTCTCTTGCGCACGGATGGGATTTGTGCTATACTGAAGAAAAGCTGAAAGGAGCATATGCCCATGAAAAAGCGTCTGATCTCCATGCTCGTGCTTGCCGCGCTGCTGACTGCGCTGCTGGCTGCCTGCGGCAGCGGCAGCTCTGCCCTCACCGCCGAGGAGGCCCAGCAGGCCGTTATGAAGCATGCCGGCGCCAGCGCCAGCCAGGTCTCCGATATCCATACCCACATCACCACCGGCTCCGATGGCGAACCCTGTTACAGCATCCACATCACCATCGACGGCGTAAGCTACGAGTACCTGGTCCACGGCATCACCGGAGAGATTCTGTCCTACGGCGAGGGCGGCCACTGATCTGCATATGAAACTTGGGGAGCGGATACCGCTCCCCTCTTGCGTTTTATGGCAGAAATGGGTATAATATCCTCAAAAAGGCGGAAAGGGGGCACCGGAATGGGCCAAATGCAGAACATCATGCGCGCCGCCATGCTGGGCATGGCTGTGGGCGATGCCATGGGCAATCCCGTGGACCGGAGCACCCTGGAGGAGATCTGCCGGGACTACGGTCCCCACGGCCTGCTGGGCTATGATCTGGTGGGGGGCTATGCCGAGGTCACGTCCTATACCCAGCTTGCCGCCTTTGCCGCCAACGGAATGCTGCTGGGCCTGACCCGGGGCCGGCGGGAGAAGCTGCCGGGCTATGTGGGCCTGGCCCTGAAGGAGTGGTCCCGCACCCAGCAGTACAGCGAGCCTGCCCGGAATTACTGCTGGCTCATGTCCGCGCCGGAGCTGCGCCGCCGCCGGTGCATGGATACCTGCATGCTGGATGCCCTCAGCCGCGGCCTGGGCACACTGGAGGATCCCCAGTACCGCTCCAATCTCCCCAGCTCCCTGACCACCGTCATCCCGGTGGCCCTGATGGCCCGGAACCTGGGCATGGAGCAAAATGACATCGACCGTCTGGCGGCCCAGACCGTGGTGCTGACCCATGGCGAGCCGGAGGCATTCTTAAGCGGCGCGGTGCTGGCCCATGCGGTGTGCCTGCTGGCGGAGGAGCCGCAGATCCCCCTGGACGTGCTGCTGCAGCAGACCACCGACGCCATCCAGCAGGAATTCGGCCTGACCTACGGACAGACGGTGTACATCTGGGAGCTGCTGCAGTGCGCCCGGATGCTCAGCCACACCGACCGGTTCAACCGCACCGAGGCCATGGAGCGGCTGCGCTGCCGCACCGCGCCGGAGGTGCTGGCGGGGGTGCTGTACGCCTGCGCCACCTGCGACGGCGATTTCGACGCCGCTCTCATCACCGCCGTGAACCACTCCGGCCGCAGCGCCGCGGTGGGAGCCATCACCGGCGCGGTGATGAGCATCCGCATGGGCGAAACGGTGCTGCCGGAATTTTACCTGGAATGCCTGGAGAGCGGCCCGCTCCTGGGGGAGCTTGCCGCCGATATGGCCCGGGGCTCCACGGGAAATCCCATGAGCCGGCTGTTTGACGACGATTGGGAGAGCAAATACATCCACGGCCAGCGGCCATAGGAAAAAACGGCGAAAAAATAGGCAGAAAACCTGAAAATAGGGGTTGCAATCCGGAAAAGGACGTGCTATAATCCCAGTGTAAGAATGTAAGTATCCGGAGAGAGGGGCGCGCCCCTCTCTCATTTTTAATGGGCACCGCTAAAAACTCCCTTTTTGCGGCCTGGGCCGATCTTTTGCCCGGTCCATCAAAAATTGAGTTTTCAGAGGATGCCTGAATGATTGGAGGTTAATGCGTGAAAGTTACGGAAATCGTTGCCGGGTTCGCGAAGCCCATCGTGGAGGCACATGGCTGCGAGCTTTGGGATGTGGAATATGTCCGTGAGGGCTCCGAGCGGTTCCTGCGGCTGTACCTGGACAAGGAGGGCGGCGTGGACATCACCGACTGCGAGGCCATCTCCCGTGCCGTGG
>CAZHEG010000236.1:0-2174 GCA_964531435.1 uncultured Oscillospiraceae bacterium
GGTGTAGGTGTGCGTGTGGCCGCCTTCCCAGACTTCCACATACTCCAACGTGCAGTAGTTGATAGCCCGGACAACGCTGCCCATATAGCCGAAAGCAAAATCCCTTCCGGAAACCCAGTCGGAGGTATTGCCCGTGTCGTTCTTGCTTCCGATATAATGGTTGTTCATGGGGCCGATCTCGGTTCCATCGATATACAGCCAGACCATGTTCCCATCCTCGGAAACCCGGTTTTCCAGTCGGTACACATGCCGCGCTGTCATGTCCAGGTTCAGGTCCTTGGTGGAAATTCCGTAGTTGTTATATTGGGTTCCGTCATGGGCACCCATGGCAAGAAGCTGGTGATCCGTACTGGAGCGGAACAGGTATTCCGAGTCCTTCACACCGCTCTTTTCCGCGTTTGCAAACAATGTTGCATCCCAGTCGCCGGTGCAGGCCCATTCCATGACCCAAGGCTGGTCGTGATCCAGATAAATGACATCCGCCAGGGAATACTTCACGCCGGAGAAAATGCCGTCCGTGATACTGCCTTCCAGCAGAGTCAGCTTGTTTTCCGCAAAACCGTTTCCGGTGACGGAATCAAAAACGTCATTGTTCAGTTCCCAGCGGTAATTCTCAGGTCCCCGCTTTAATTCAATGGCAATATCGCCGGATACGTTCTGGATGAAGATATTGCCGCTGGAACAGACTTCTTCTGTAATATTCTTTCCGTCCATGGTAACGGAAAGGGTGTAGCCCGCAGGGATCGTCACTTCCGTGGCATAGCTTCCACCCAGAAGCACTGCCTGCTCCGCCACCGCGCCGCTTTCGGAGGTCACATGGCGGATCTCCACTTCCTCTCCCAGCATGACGGAGAGCACCGCGTTGGTGATCTGGTCCATGCCCAGCGCATTTGCATGGGCCCGCTTGTCGCCCATATACTTGTCGAAAAGCTCCACTTCCTTCGGGATGGCTTTTTCCAGATCGACTACCGGGAACCCGAAGTGCCCCGCCACCTTATGAAGCTCCGCGCTGTAAGCCGTGGGCTGGCCCGCATCGGGGTAGCTGTCCCCGGTATAATCCACTTCTCTTCTCGCAGTGGAGGTCATGCAGTAAATATCCGCCTGCGGATACCGGTTTTGGATCTTGTGGAGGGTAATGGCATAGGCCTCGCAGGTGGTTGTGGGCACAGCGTAGGTATAGGTCCCGTCGCCGTTGTCCAGGATCAGGGAAGCATAGTCCACCGCATCGGCGGTACCGAAGGTATCCTTGTAATAGGCAAAATCGTTGCCGCCGATGTACACCCAGATGATATCCGGCTCCTGGCCGGTATGGTCATTGTGCAGGTTCACCGCTCTGTCGCCGTAGCAAACGGAAGCCTCGCCCTTTCTGGGCTGGAAAATACAGGAGCCGGACCAGGAGTTATTCACCAGCAACTCCATACCCAGAGCATCGATAGCCTGCTGCCACCAAGTATCCTCCCGGTACACACCATGCCGGCCTTCGGTATAATACACATCGTTATTTCCGATGGTGGAATTGGCATTGGTATCGTTGGAAACACCGGCATAGGTAGACATGCTGTGGCTGAGAATGGAAACCGTCTTGCCGGAGAAAGATTCCTTCTCGGCATAGCCTGTATCCACAAGTATCAGGGATGCCAGCTCCTCCGCCGTCAAAGCAGACTTATCGGGCTTGCGGACACGGATGGCAACGGTCATGTCCTCGGTGGCGGTGAAGCTGTCAGCGGTAGCTTCCTTGAGCATGGTGGAATAATTTCCGTCCACCAGCTGCCGGACAGAAAACACATAGCCCTCATCGCTGATAGACAGTGTATGCCCCTTCTTCAGCTCGTAGCCGATGACGCAGCCGTAAATATCGCTGTTCACCCACGCGCCGGTGGATTCATTAAACTGACCCTTTTCCACCGCTACCTGCTGGGTAACCACTTCCAGCGCTGCGCCGCACTGGGTGCAGCCGGAAACGCCGTCATAGGTATGGTAACCAATGGCCGCCAGCTCCATGGTTTCCCTCTGGCCGCAGTCGGCACAGACACGGCGCATCTCGCCATTTTCGGTACAAGTTGCAGCTTTGGTCACCGTCCATGCGCAGAAACGATGCTCGGCAGCGATTTCCTGATGGGCTTCCAGGTATGCCAGCGCATCATTCCAGCACTGTTCTGTATTCAAGCGGCACA
>CAZHEG010000237.1:0-2166 GCA_964531435.1 uncultured Oscillospiraceae bacterium
ATTTGTACAAAATTCGGGGTGCGGCAGGGATATTTTTAGCGGCGCGGCAGCGCCCATGGCCCCCGCTTTTAAGAGGGGGCTGTCAAATTGCCGATTTCAGGCAATTTGACTGGGGGAGTTCGCCCCAATCTGCGTTTTTTGACTCCCCCCGCCCCTTCGGGGCACCCCCCTCATAAATGCGGGGGGCAAGGGTTCGGTGCGTGATCCAACTGCACGCTAAATCCCAATTTACCGCAATAAAAATGGGCGCGTCATTCGACGCGCCCGGGAAGGTCAGAATTTCTGATTGTCGTTCTTATCATTGTAGCTTCCCTCGAAGCCGATGATCAGGCCGCCGGCCTCAGCATAGAAGCTGCACAGTGCGGTGGTGGGCTCCAGGGTGAACTTGGTGTTGGGGAACTCCGCCAGCACCATGTCCCGAAGGGCCAGCGCCGCTTCCTCGCCGAAGCAGTGGGCGATGCGCAGGATATTGCCATCCTCAAAGCCCCGCTCCTTCATCATGGCAAACAGGGTCTCGGTGGCCTTCCTGGCACCCCGGGGCTTGTGGACCGGGACGATCTCGCCGCCCTCCACGTCGCCGACGACCCGGATGCCCAGCAGGCCCGCGATCTTGGCAACTGCCATGCTGGTGCGGCCGTTGCGGGCCAGGTTCATCATGGATTCCAGGCAGAAGAGGGTGTGGTTGTGGTTGGAGTAGTCCAGAACGGCGGCCTTGGTGGCTTCAAAATCCATGCCGGCAGCCTCGCATTCCAGAATTTTGTCCACGATCATCATCATCTCCGGGCCGGTGGAGAGGGAGTCGATGATGAAAGCCTTGCGGCCGGGATGCTCTTCCATATATGTATCAGCAGCCTGAGCGCCGGAGTTGTAGCTGCCGGACAGGTGCTTTGTGATGGTCAGTCCGAAAACATATTCCGCGTCGCCGAAGGCTTCCAGCCATTCGCCCACATTGGGGCAGGAGGAGCCGGACTTGCCCTTGTGCTGCTGCAGATCCGATACCATTCCGGCAAGGTCCAGATTTTGGTCATCCACGTATTCCTTGGCGGCGACGATCTTCATGGGTACGGTGGTGTAGTTGACGCCCTCCAGAGAAAGCACATTGGCGGAGGAATCCGCGACGATTCTGAAACGCATAATATAACCTCAATTATTGTTGTATTTATCGGTTTTTTAAAAACCGATGTTATTGTATCAGTTACCCGGACGAAAGTCAAGGCATATCCTGTTTTTATTGACAAATCCGCCCCGCTGGGCTATAATACACCCCAGGTGATGCATTATGACCAATGAGCAGAAGCGGGCCGCGGCAGAGAAGATTTTGGATTTTCGCCTGCCCCGCTACCATGAGATCCCCGATGTGGGACTGTATCTGGAACAGACCGTGAAGTATATCGCCGGCTACCTGGATCCGGTGCTGGAGGGCTGCCTGACCCCCTCCATGGTCAGCAATTATGTGAAAAAGGGCCTGATCGATAGCCCTGTGAAGAAGCAGTATTCCCGGGAGCAGATCGCCTATCTGTTTTTTATCGCCGTGGCGAAGAATGTGCTCAGCCTGGATGCCCTGATGGGCTTCATCAAGCTGCAGCAGCAGACTTACAGCCTGGAGCGGGCCTACGACTATTTTGTGTGGGAATTTGAGAATCTGCTCATGTTCTCCTTCGAGCTGCGCGACAGCGCCGACACCTTCAGCGACGAGAGCACCGACGAGAAGCGGCTGCTGTACAGCTGCATCGTTTCCGTCAGCCAGAAGATCTATCTGGAAAAATGCCTGGAGGCCATCGCCCAGAGCCAGGAGTGATCCACCGCGCCGGTTTCACAGCCGGCGCGTTTTTGCTGCGGAAAGTGATCTTTTTCCGCCCCAGTGTTGACTTTTGCTGGGTTTTATGAAATAATGTATAGGTTAAATTTAGAAACAAGAGAGGCTTTTGCTATGAAGCAATCCAGAACACATAACTGCGGCGAGCTGCGTCTTTGCAATGCCGGCGAACAGGTGACCATCGTCGGCTGGCTGGAGAACGTCCGCGAGGTGGGCTCCAATTTCGCTTTCTGCGTGGTCCGCGACTACTACGGCACCACCCAGGTGGTCATCGAGAATGAGGACATGATGCGCCTCATCAAGCCCATCAACAAGGAATCCACCATCTCCGTCACCGGCCTGGTCCGGGA
>CAZHEG010000238.1:0-2157 GCA_964531435.1 uncultured Oscillospiraceae bacterium
CTTGTAAGTGACCTGCTGACGGCCATTCTTAACGAGCTGATTAAAAGTAGGCATTGATTTTCTCCTTTCTTTTGTTCTCACCGATAGGTGGGTATATATTCTACGGAAGCTGATCCGGTAGAATCAATCGATGACGGCTGCTGCCGCCGCGCCAACTTCAATTCCGCAGGCGCGTCCCAGGTCTGCCATGGACGGCACCCAGGAAAAGGGAGTATCGCACTGCCGGCACAGCTCACAAAGAGCATCCGTGATGGCAGGATCGGCGTTTTCCGCCAGGTAAACATACCGCGCGGACCCTTTTTGCAGGGCTTTTTTCAGCTGTTTCGCGCCGACCACCATCCTGTGGTGACCCACTGCGTCAAAACTGCCGCACTTCGGTATTTTACTGTAATCGTTAGTATCCATACAAGATGATATTATACGCACTTTTTTCAAAAAGTCAACAAAAATAATTACAAATTTTCAATTTTTATTCCGCCGTTTCCTCGAAACGGATCACCGCCGGGTAGGAGATCCCCCGCTGGCGCAGAGCGTCATCCATGCGCTGTTTCAGCTCCCGGTAGCGGTTGCTCATGGAATAGGGCACCGCCAGGTCAAACACCAGCTTCGTCTGCTCCGCGCCCTTGACCATGCGAAAATCATGGATGGACAGCGCCGGGTCAATGTCCCGGGCGATCTCCCGGACCACGCCTCCAAGCTCATCCCACTCCCGGTCCCCTGTCACTACGGGATCGTAGTGGATCACCAGATGAACGTTCAGCTCCTCCAGCATGTCGCATTCGATATCATCAATAATATCATGGCACACCAGGGGATCCTCATCGGCGCTCATTTCCACATGGACCGAGGCAAAGCACTGCCCCGGACCGTAATCATGGAGCAGCAGGTCGTGGATGCCCAGGATCTTATCATGAGAAAGGATGATCCCGCTGATCCGCTCCACCAGTCCGGGATCTCCCCGGGTCCCGATCAGGGGCGAAACGGTCTCCCTGGCAAGGTTCATGCCGGATACGAAGATAAACACCGCCACAGCAAGGCCTACCCATCCGTCAATATTGATGCCCCAGATCCGGTTCACGATGCATCCGCCCAGAACCGCACCTGTGGCGATCACGTCATTGCGGCTGTCCACGGACGCAGCCTTCAGGGATGTGGAGCCGATCCGGTCTCCCAGACGGCGGTAAAAGGCGAACATCCACAGCTTTACCACCGTGGCGCACAGCAGAATCGCCAGCGTCACACCGGTGCTCTCCACGGGAGCCGGGTCAAAGATCTTTGAAACGGAGTTGATCACCAGCTCCGCGCCGATGACCAGGATGAAGGCCGCCACCGCCAGGCCGGACAGATACTCATACCTCGCATGACCGTAGGGATGATTTTTGTCCGCCGGCCGTCTGGCCAGCCGGAAGCCCAGCAGAGTGATCACAGAAGAGGATGCGTCCGTCAGGTTATTCAGGGCATCGGCAACAATGGACACCGAGCCCACCGCCAGTCCTGCCAGCAGCTTGCCAAGAAACAGCAGCGCATTGCAGACAATGCCCACCGTTCCCGCCAGATTACCGATGGCGCAGCGTACCGCCGGGTCCTGGGTTTCCCCATGCCTTTTCACAAAGATCCGCAGCAAAAGCTCCGTCATGCCGCTCCCCTCCCCTTTTCACGAATTTATATATTATACCACAAAGCAGGTGCTTTTTCAATACAATACCCATGAAACGAAAAAAGTCCGTCACCGCTGCCGGTGACGGACCTTTTAAATTAGTTCATGAGCTTTTCCATGGTCTCCTCGGGGAGGCGGATCTCAGGGGTGTTGCCGGGCTTGTAGTCCCGGTAGGCCATCAGGCCTGCACCTGCGGGGATCAGCTTACCGATGATGACGTTCTCCTTCAGGCCAACCAGGTTATCAACCTTGCCCTTAATGGCGGCATCGGTCAGGACCTTGGTGGTCTCCTGGAAGGATGCGGCAGACAGGAAGGAGTCGGTAGCCAGAGAAGCCTTGGTGATACCCAGCAGCACCGCGGAAGCGGTAGCCAGCTTCAGGTCGGTCTCGCCGGCGTCAATGCGGGCCTGAACGGCGGCATTGGCATCCTCGAACTCGAAGGTATCGATGACGGTGCCGGTGAGCAGATCGGAATCGCCGGGCTCCTCAACGCGGACCTT